>SKID01000252.1 GCA_007116605.1 Tissierellia bacterium | reverse complement strand
CTCCATTTATGATGAATTAATGAGAGATGTACCTTATGATAAGTGGGTGGATTGGATTTGTCAGTTTTTTGATTCAAATGAACGTATTTTAGAGCTTGCTTGTGGCACGGGTAACGCTACTGAAGTTTTCGCAAAAAATGATTGGAGAATTGACGCGATTGATTGTTCATCAGATATGCTAACAGTAGCCTATGCTAAACTTAGAATGTTTAATCGCGTAAGGGTTTTTAAAATGGACATGACAGATTTTGAAACAAACAGTATTTATGGTGGTGCATTTTGTTCTTGTGATGGCATTAATTATTTAATGGATAATAAGGAAATCGACAAATTTTTCCAATGTGTCTATAAACATCTGAAACCAGGTGCGACATTTGTTTTTGACATGAGTAGTGTGTATAAGTTTGAGAATATTTTGCAAGGGAAAACCATTGTGAGTGATGAAGACTCTGTTTTTTTAGTCTGGGAAAATGAATATGATACCACACAGAAAACATGTGACATGATGTTGAATTTTTTTGTTAAAAAAGATAAAGGTTTATATCAAAGGATGATGGAACATCAAACACAAAAAGCCCATGATGAGAAGGTTATTTGCAATTTACTTCAAAAAAATGGATTTGAAAAGGTTCGCACATTTGATGATTATACGAACAATCGAGTTCGTACAGAGACAGAGAGAATCGTATTTGTTACCAAAAGAAAGGAGAAGATAGATGACTGAAATGATTAGAGGCATAGATAAACAATTAATGTTTCGTTTTTTTGTGCTGAATACAAAAGAAGTGGTAGAGCAAGCAAGACAATTCCATCAAACAAGCCCTGTAGCTACAGCTGCATTAGGACGCATGTTGACGGCAGGTTTGATGATTGGTTATACCTTAAAAAATGAAAAAGACAAGGTGACTTTAAGAATAAACGGAGGTGGACCTTTAGGAACGATACTAGTGACTGCTAATAATAATGGTCAAGTCAAAGGTTATGTAGAGAACCCACACATTGATTTGCCAGCAAAAGAAAATGGGAAATTAGATGTTGGCAATGCCGTTGGAAAAGAAGGATATTTTCAACTCATTAAAGATAGTGGATTAAAGGAGCCCTATTCAGGAAGCTCTAAACTGGTATCTGGGGAAATTGGTGATGATATTGCGGCTTACTTTTTTTACTCAGAGCAGCAACCTACAGTAGTAGCTTTGGGAGTTTTAATAGATGTGGATGGCAGTGTTAAAAGTGCAGGTGGCTTTATGCTTCAATTGATGCCAGGATTAGTCGAAGAAGAAATAGCAAGTGTAGAAAACGCAATTAGACAAATGAATCAAGTATCCAGTTATTTTGATACAGAAGATTCTTTAGAAATGATTGCAAAGAATATTTTAAAAGACTTTGAGTTGGAGATAACAGAAAAAATTCCAGTGATGTATTTTTGTGATTGCACACAGGAAAGAATGGAACAAGTATTAATATCATTGGGTTATGATGAGCTTAATGATATTTACGAACAAGATGAAAAAGCAGAAATCATCTGTCATTTTTGCAACAAGAAATACCAGTTTGAAAAGCAAGATTTAAAACACATATTAGATCAACTGGCTGATAATGGATCAACACATGCTTGTGATTGTTGATTATCGAATAAGTTATGAAATAGAATCTAATTTAAAGGCATTAGGGTTTATAGTCGTTAAAACCGTGGAGGCACCTTTTTTAGATGAGCCTGTTAACGGGCATCCAGACATGGTATTATTACCGATAACAAAGTCTAAGGTGATTATCAATCCTCAAATATATAGTCAAATGGCACCCAAGTTAGTAAAAGAAGGGGTTCAATTGATTACTGGCAGAACAGTTTTAGAGGCTACATATCCTTTAAACATTGCTTATAATGCCCTTAAGATAGAAGATTATTTATTACATAAAATAGATCATACAGATCCTGTGATTGTTCAGTATTTAAGTCATAGTGATCAATCACTAGTCAATGTGAAACAAGGATATACAAAGTGTGCATCAACAAAAATTGATGAGCATGCTATTATTACAGCAGATGATGGAATTTATCAGACGGTTAAGAAATTAGGTTTTGAAGCGTTATTAATTCGACCAGGTTACATTGACTTATTAGGTTATCCCTATGGATTTATTGGTGGGGCATCTGGTTTTTGTGATAATAAAGTTTTTTTCACAGGTCATTTAAACAAACACCCAGACAAAGCATTCATATATGATTTTATAAAAAGTCTGGGTTATCAGATAGTATTGTTGTCAGATAAGCCAGCGTATGATTATGGGACGTTAATATTTTTGGAAGGAGAAGAAAGATGAAAACACTTTTCATTAAAGACTTAAATGAGGGAGACAAGTTAGATGACTTGTTTATGGTTAAATCGGTGGACGTTAAAACAGATAAAAATGGAAACGCTTATCTAGATATGATTATTGGAGATCAATCAGGAGAGATGATTTGTCGTAAATTTAGAGCCACAGATGATGAAACAGAGATTGCACAGTCAGGTGAAGTACTGTCATTTAAAGGAACAGTGAAAGAATATAATGGGCAAAAAAACATTAATGCCATTGCGATTGGACAAGTAGAAGAAGAGGGCATCATTGAAATGGATGACTATATAGCAGCTGCTCCAGTACCAGCAGAGTCCATGATGCTAGAGGTCAAAGATTACATCAAAAGAATTGAAAACAAAGGAATTAGACAAATAATCATTGAAATATATAAGCAGTATAAAGAGAAGTTGATGTATTATCCAGCAGCTAAATCAAATCATCATGCATTTAAAAGCGGACTGCTATATCATATGATTAGAATGTTACGATCGGCTGAAGCTTTAGCTAATGTCTACCCCAATGTGGATAAAGATTTATTGTATGCAGGTGTTTTGTTACATGATATTTGCAAAATTGAAGAAATGGAATCTGACAATATGGGTATTGTTTCTGACTACTCAATGGAAGGCAAATTGTTAGGACATATTATCATGGGCGTTAAGCTGGTGGAAAAGACAGGAGAAGTGTTAGGTGTTGATAAAGAAATCATTATTATGCTTGAGCATATGTTGTTATCACATCACTACCATCCTGAGTTTGGAAGTCCAAAAAAACCCATGTTTTTGGAAGCAGAATTATTACATTATATTGATATGATAGATGCAAGAGTATATGACTTTGAAAATGCTTTAACGACGGTTGATGAAGGAACTTTTTCAGATAAAGTTTGGGTTTTGGATAACAGGACCATCTATAAACCACAATTTAATAAAAAGAAAAATTTAGAGGAATCCAAACAATTGACTTTTTAGGGGGGGCCTATGCAATGCTGGTTGTCAAATAACCATAAAAACATTGAACCTTATATCTTTGGTGAAATTAGTCAAATTGCAACAAAATGGGAAGAAAGATGTCTTTTAGTGGTACCAGACCCGATTACATTTCATCAAGAAAAAGCCTTAATAGATTATATAGGTGAGAGTGGCTTATTTAACGTGCAAGTCTTATCATTCAATAGACTGGCTTATGGGATATTGGAAGAAGTGGGTGGGTTAAAAAAAGAAGCTATCAATGACTATGGCAAAATGATGCTCATTCAAAGACTAATGACTCTTGAAAAGCAAAATTTGCAATTGTTTAACCGAAAGTATATTGGACAAGGTTTATTAAAAGAAATTAATGATTTATTGAGAGAGCTAAAGACATGGCAGGTTTCTTGGGATTTTATTAAACAGGTTGCCAACAAAACAGCAGACGAAGGATTTCAGAAAAAGCTGATGGATGTGGCATTAATTTATGAAAAAACAGAAGCATATTTACAGGACCATTATTTAGATGAAGTTGATGTCTTGAAATTAGCCACCCAATGTATTCAAGATAGTATAAAAGTGAAACATGCTATCGTCTATTTCCATGGCTTTGACAGCTATAATGGAAGTGAATGGTTAATGATTCAATCGATGATGCAACAAGCGAAAAAAGTTGGAATGGGGATAGTGATTCATGATTACGAAAAACTCAACGATGGCTATTCGGGGATAGGCATTGATACTTATGCAAAATTAGAAAAAGCATGCAAAGAAAACAAAATCAATCTGGAGATTAGGCAGATAGAACCACTAGAGAACTTAGCCAAAGAACCCTCTTTAGGAAGTCGGTTTTTTTGTGAATCAGCACAACCACTAACACGATCTGAAAGCAATATCCAATTTCATGAAAAACAAAATCCTCATGAAGAAATCATTCAAATTGCAAATAGCATGATCGCTCTAGTGAGAGATAAAGATTATAGATGGAAAGATTTTCTCATCGTTTTAGGTGAAGAAAAAGCATACAAAAAGACTTGTGAAATCATATTTGATGAATATGGAATCCCTTGTTTTTTTGATTTTAAACGGTCGATTAAGCCGTATCCTTTAGTAAGATTCTTGATGAGTTTGATTGATATGGCCCTTTACCACTTTCAATTAAAAGATACTTTTACTTATCTAAAATGTGGGTACCATCACTATTCTAGTGAAGAGATTGAATCATTAGAAAACTACGCATTATCTTTTGGCATTAAGAGTTATAAATGGAAAAGACCTTTTATAAGAAAAGGAGTGACTGATGAAGTCCATGAGGCAATTCGTCAAGAAATCTTGCCTAAATTATTGGAAATTGAAAAACTAAATCGCGTGAGCACAGCCAAAGAAAAGACGGAAATCATTTTGAACTTGATGCAGACCCTTAAAGTGGACGAACTCATTAATAAAGATACCATTCAACTAAAAAAAGAAAAATATCATGAAAAGGCATATGAACAATCACAAGTTTGGAATAGTGTCATGGATATTTTGCATCAAACCATCACTATTTCTGGAGAGATACCTGTAGAATTAAAAGAGTACAAGGAGATGGTATTGACAGGTATAGAGAGCTATGACTTAAGTATTATTCCACCTACAGAAGATTGTGTCATGGTCAGCTCTCTGGGGCGTATAGTGCCTGCTAGTCATCGTGTTATTTATGTGACAGGATTAAATGAAGGCATCGTGCCCATGAATAAAGAAATTAAAGGTTTGTTTTTTAATGAAGAAAGAGAAATACTGCAATCATTTGGGGCCCAGCTCATAGACCAGAATTATCATCTTGAAAAAGAAAAAAGAGATTTTATTCAATTGTTAGAAAGTTATACATGTCATCTGTTTCTATCTTATAGTTTATCTGATGTTCAAGGAAAGCCATTAAGACCCTCTTCTTACGTTGAAAGAGTAAAATTTCTGTTGGCTAACTTTAAGTTGTTACCCGATTCCATAACAGAACCTAGTTTTTCAGAAGCCCTTAAACCGGCAGTATACCAGTTAGGCATTCAATTAAGACTTGCGGATGAGGGTAAGTCAATCACATTTTATGAACAACAATTTTTGTATTGGTTATCTGTAAACAGAAAAAGTGACTATGATTTACTGATGAAAGGTGTTTCGGAAGAGAACAAAGTCACTATCAAAAATAACCAACAACTAAAAAAGTTGTATCCAGAACCATTAACCTTTTCGCCCTATCATATAGAAGCTTTTAAATCTTGTCCGTTTAAGTATTTTGTCGAACAAGCACTTAGACCGAAAGAACGGTCCAATTATGAAGTAGATATTAAAAATATCGGAAGTATTTATCACCTCACTTTAGATGAAATGGTGAAATTAATGATTGAAAATCCAGAGATGATTCATCAACCTTTATCATTTTGGGAATCACAAATCTCTGAAAAGGCAAAATGGGCAATCGATAGAATAGACGAAGAGAAACAAGTTTTTCAAGAAAATTACCGTAATCAATTTGTGCAAAATCGCATTATTGAAACCGTCACAAAATCAGCAATGCAAGTAGTCAATCAAATTAAAATGAGTCAGTTTAAACCGAGTTACAATGAAATGGGATTTGGCATTCCAGGCGAACCGATGCAAGCCATTACACTTAATACAAAAGAAGGTAAAAGCATTGTGATTCAAGGAAGAATTGATCGCATTGACATACTTGAGGTTGAGGACAAAATGTATTTAAACATTGTTGATTATAAGTCTTCTAACAAAACAATTGATTTGAGTGGGGCATTGCAAGGAATCAATATTCAGTTACTCATTTACTTAAATGCAGTCTTAAACTATAATGCCGATTGCTTTGAAAAAGAGTTGAAGTTTGGAGGTGTGTTTTATTTTAAAGTGGATGATATTTTCGTCGATGGAGAAAAAATACAAGAACAGGATAGATATGATTTTTGGATCAAACAATATGCCTTAGAAGGATATACAACTGACAATATTGAAGTTGTAAAAAAAATGGATGAAAATTTAGAATTATCTAAAGAGGCTAAAACGATTCAATCCATTAAATTAAAAAATGATGATGAATGGACTTCAACAGCTAAAGTATTAGATAAAAAAAAAGTGGCTGTATTACTGAAAAAGATTGAGGAAATAGTGATACATGCGGCACAACAGATTATGGATGGTTATGTTGCCATTGAGCCTTATTTATATCAAGACAAAAAACCTTGCGACTATTGTGATTATAGATCGATTTGCCAATTTGACGATTCCATGGCTGGAAATAGCTATCGAAGAATTCATAAAGTAAAAGATAAAGATTTATTAGTTCAGCTTGAGGAGGTCAAGGATGAAATGGACACCTGAACAAAAAATTGCTATTGACAATCGCAGTCAAAACATGTTGGTTTCAGCTGCTGCGGGTTCAGGAAAAACCGCCGTATTGGTAGAACGAGTTATCAAAATGATTACGGATGATCAAATGAGTATAGATAGAATTTTGTTGGTCACCTTTACAAATGCTGCAGCAATCAGTATGAAAGAAAAAATTCATAAGGAAATCCAACGTCAAATACACTCCGATACTGAGCATAGAGTTTTTTTGAGACAACAGCTCCAACTGTTAAATAGAAGTCATATTTCGACTATTCATGCATTTTGTTTTGACGTGATTAGAAGATTCTTTTTTTTGCTTGATATCGATCCAAGTTTTAAAGTGATGGATACTCAAGAAGCTGCATTAATGCTAGAAGAGAGTGTCAAGGAAGTATTAGAAAACTTATATAAAGAAGGACAATCAAATTTTTTAAGAATGATAACTGCATTTGGCAATAGCAGGAGCGATCAACCAGTGGTGTCACTCATCATTAAGACTTACCATGGGATTATGAGTTATCCAAACCCCTTCGATTGGTTTGAACAACAAATTAAGCTATTAGAGATGAACAAGGAAGAGGCTGTTGGGTCTGTATGGATGCAGTTAATTTTAGAAGAATATGAGAGAATGATTGATCATGCTAGCAACTTAATACAAAGAGCCATTGATTTATGTCCTGAAGGCTTGCCATACTTGGAGGCTCTTATTCAAGATCAAACACATTTAGACGATTTAAGACAAGGTCTTCATCAAGACGTTATTGCATTTGGCAAGTGCTTAGAGGGGATAAAGCATTCACGTCTAAAAGCAGTCAAAAAAACCGAAAAAGGAAACTATGATGAAGAAACTTTAGAAATCATCAAGAAGTTAAGAAATGATTATAAAAATACTTTAGATAAGTTGAAAAAGCAAATGATCACTGGGAATTTAGAAACATTAGTGGATGAACTCAATGGTACCTATGATATGATGGAGATGTTTAGCAAAATTCTTCAACAGTGTCATGAAGGCTTTCGAAAGAAAAAAAGTGATTCTAAAGTACTTGACTTTAATGATGCAGAACATATTGCATTAGAGTTATTAAGTGTTGAAGAAGTGAAGTTATATTATAAAAACAAATTTAAGGCGATATATATTGATGAATACCAAGATAGTAATCGTGTTCAAGAAGCGATTATCCATTCTTTTGCAAAAGAAAACAACGTGTTTTTAGTAGGGGATATCAAGCAAAGTATCTATCGTTTTAGAAAAGCGGAACCATTATTATTTGTGAAACGATATGATTTATATAAAAACTTTCCTCAAACAGGAAAGTTAGTACTATTAAATCGTAATTTCAGAAGTAGAAAAGAGATATTAGACTTTGTCAATGATATTTTCAAGCACTTAATGGATAGGAAGATGGGGGACATTGATTATGATGAAGATGCCTTTCTTATCAATGGTTTAGAATTCCCAGTCAACCAACAAGCCTTAGAGTTATTTGCCATTGATAAAACATTAGATGAAAATGAGACCTTTGATGAGGCATTAGCAAGAATTAAAAATGATGAAATTGAAGCAAGGTTTATTGGACAAAAAATCAAAAAAATAATTGGTGAAAATTGGTATGATCCAGTATCCAATAAAGAGAAGCAAATATCTTTTGGTGATATTGTCATACTGTTACGAGCCGCTTCTAATTGGTCATCGGTGTTTGAAGCAGTATTTTATGAGATGGGGATCCCTTTTTATTCTGATGTATCAAATAATTATTTTGAAACGAATGAGATAAAAATCATATTAAATGTCATGGCCTTATTAGACAATGAACAACAAGATATTCCTTTAATCAGTGTGATGCGGTCAATGATAGGGGGATTTAGTCTTGACGATCTCATTGATATTAGAGCAAATGTGAAAGAAGTCAGCTTCTATGAAGCCGTGGTTTCATATGATCAGGAGGGGGCTTTAAAAAAGAAGATAAAGAGTTTTAAAGACAATATGGCACGATGGAAGTATCAGAGCCAATACCAAAAATTGAGTATGACTTTATGGCAAATTTTGTCCGAAAGTGGTTTTTATGATTATAATGGCTTATTACCTAATGGAAGCTTACGTCAAGGAAATCTAAGGCTGTTAATAGAACAAGCAGAAGAGTTTGAGGAGAATCAATTTGGAGGAATAACTAATTTTATCCATTACATGTCTCATATAAGTCAAAACACAAAAGATTTCACCAGTGCAAAAAGGGTGGGAGAAAATGATGATGTGGTTCGATTAATGACCATTCATAAAAGCAAAGGCTTAGAATTCCCTGTAGTTATTTGTGGAGGTTTAGGAAAAAAGTTTAATCAACAAGACTTGTATGAGCCGATTATGATTAACAGTAGATGTGGGGTAGCGCCAAAATATTTCGATGTAGAAAACCGTATTTATAAAGAAACAATCCCTCGAATCGCCTCAAAAATACAAGTCAAAAAAGAAAGCATGGCAGAAGAAATGCGAGTCTTGTATGTGGCCATGACCAGAGCAGTTCATCGGCTTATTTTAGTAGGGACGGTTAAAGACTATGATCAATGGATTAGTCAGTTAAGGATGGATCAGTTAGATCAATATACCCTTTTT
>SKID01000104.1 GCA_007116605.1 Tissierellia bacterium | reverse complement strand
TAAACTTTGTTGCCATAAAAAGTATAGGCATCTGTGTCAACAGGTTCATGCATAGCTCTTTTAACAACCATGGCTAAATGTTCCGCTTCGGGATTTGTAAGGGCATCAATAATCGGGTTGTAGCTTTCTTCCACAAGTTCTCTTCTGAAATGGCCAATGACAGTACCTTCTTGATCTAGAATATAGGCATATCCGCCTTCTCCATACCCAACATCTTCAATGGCAGTATTTAAAAAATGCCCATCAGCTACTGCTAACAAGACACCTAACACTTGATTCTCTTGGATTATAGGCACAGCAAACTCCACCTTTAATGGTTTGCCGTCAAGGGTAAAACGACTTGGCATTGGAGAACTCAGCCAACGATCACCACTACTAGCTTTATTGAAAAAACCTTCGTCAGAAACATCTAAGATCATGGGTTGTCCATCTTTTCCGTAATAGGTAAGAATACCATTTAAATCAACAATTCCAAAACCAATAAAATCTCCATATTGATAGTTACTTATCAGACTTTCGGGAAGATTTATCCCATTGACTTCACAACACATAGGGGATAGGGATTGAGCCATCCCTTCTAAGTAAATAAACAAAGTCTCTAAGCGGGAAGATACTAGTTTAGCCCCTTGAAGTGACATATTTTCTAATACGCGTTCAGCGTCACGTATGGCAGTTTTTTGCGCGTCTCTTATAACCATCAATGACATTGTTCCACTGACACAAATGGTTAGAAGAATGATGATAAGGGTAAGTTTTGTTTTGATAGATCTTAACATTGTCCCACCTAGAAGTAGATTTAATAGATGACATCATTGTAAACTTTAGAAACCAGTTAATCTTTGTGTGTTGATGCTTAACAATACGCAAAACTAACTTTTAGTTGATTGATTGACACAGAAAATATGCTTGATCAACAAAGGCTTTTGTGTTCTTGAAAAAGACTATTCTTCGAAATGAGAGCGTCTTTGCTATCCGTGTGTGGAATAGTTTACAAAATAATTATAGCATAATGAGTAAATAATAGCCAACTAATATAATGAGAGAAAAAACCCTGTTGATTTAGCTTGTTTTTAAATAGAAATGGGAAACTGAAGGTGGTTAGTCATTGGATAAATTGTACTAAAACAAATACAATTTGACAGTAAATTTTATCGCATTTATGAATTAAAATGCGGCGATTTAATACTTAAAAAAGGATGAAAACGTATTATCCGTGCCCAAAAAGCATAAATATACAAATAACTAAAACATGAGCCATGAGAAGAAAAATGCATAAAAAATATAAATGCAAACGTTTGCAAAAATAAAATAATCATTAACCCTTTAGAAACTAAATAAATAAATCTAAAATACCTAAAAAATAAATTTAGTAAATAGAATCAAAGGCAAAAATAAGTTAAAAACTGTTTTAGTGAGACGGACGGGAAACGTATTCATGAAAAACTTTCTAGGAATATGCATTAATTTGCAAAAAAAGACTTGAAATCGCGGTTAGGTATACTTATAATTATAAAAAATATGACACTGGCATTGAAAACATGACAGGGGATAGAGAGTTGATCATGATAGCTGTTTTTCTAAATTAATGATTAATAGGAGGAGGATGTATGTTAAATCGGTATTATCGAGTTCAAGCAGGTCCAGAAGGTTATTTGCCTCCAGCGGCCGCGTCTATGGGGGTCATGCTGCCTGAAAAAGGAGAAGCCCTTGTTGAAGGGATTATTGTATCAGAAGAAGAGGCAATGCAAAAAATTGCTGAAAAAATTGTAAATGCAAAAAATCCGGTATTTTTTCCCGGGCCTAATATTTTGTGGGCTTGGAATGACAGTGTATTGGAAAAAGCTTATGCAGTAAATGATTTAGTGCAATCATCAGGGGCAAGAGTGATTCCTATGCCGGATTATCGACCTAAATACCCTATGATAAACCCAGAGGTTGAAATTAATCCAAATCATCCCAACTTAACAATTTGGCATAATCATATTGATGTTTGTGTTTTTGTGGGTGTGCATTGTCACTATGCTAATATAGCCCTTAAGATTATACGAGGTGGGACAGATTGCTATACCATTGCTATATGTGGCGAAGCCGGTCATGAAGATGCCATGATTTCATTAAGAGATGTGAGTATTGATACCTTGAGAAGGCTGAATGATGTCATCAAATCAACGGGGGAGGGATTGAAGTGATTGATCAAAAAATTGTAGATCCTCAACATTTGTTTTTTGAGGCAGATAGAGAAAAAAGGTTTATAACTGGTAGTGAGGCTGTGAAAGAAGCAATTAAACGAGCGAATGTGGATATGGCCATTTCTTATCCGATCACGCCTCAATCGGAAAGCATGCACTTAGTGGGAGATTTATTTGCAGAAGGGTATTTGAAAGAGTACTTTAGAGGTGAAAATGAGTTTGCGGTCATGTCTGAAGTTACAGGGGCTGCCATGGCGGGTGTGAGAGTATTTACTGCAACAGGTGGACCTGGTACTTTAAGGGCTTTTGAGATGTTTCCTACTTGGGTAGGGGCTAGATTACCTATTGTTTGTGCTTTTTTAACGAGAGGTGTTAACTCACCCTTAACGATTCAACCAGACACGATAGAAATGGCATTTATGCTAGATACAGGTATGTTGATGCTTCACGCAGAGGACGCTCAAGATTTGTATGATATGTTGCTAAAAGCATTTATTATTGCAGAGCAAACAGACGTCCATATTCCCATTGGTGTCTATGCAGATGGTTTTTTTGTCACTCATACGCGAGAAACCATCGAAGTGGCACCTGAGGATGATAAGCTTCCAGGCTATAATCCCTACAGTTCGCCCGTACCTGTCATGGATATGGTCAATGCACCAGTTCGACAAATGAGAGATCCTTTTGTGATGAAAAGTAATTTTATTAGCTACGCTACCCATGCATCATGGCAACAAGAAGTTTTAGCTGCTGGAGAAAGAGCACGTAAGCATATTGATTACTACCTTAATGGTTTGTTAGAGGTAGAGAATGAAAAAGCAGATATTTTGATTATGACTTCAGGTACGGCTGTGTCTCAGAGCAGGGAAGCCATAGCTCTAGCAAGAGAAGAAGGAATTAATGTGGGCTTGGTCAAATTAAAAAGCATCAGACCTTTTCCAACTGAAGAGATTAAAGCATTGACTGAGAACACTAAAGCGATTATTGTCCCAGAATTCAATCGGGTAGGTTGGTTGGCTAGAGAGATTAAGTCGGTCGTGAAAGATTCAGATAAAGTGATGGGTGGTCCACGGGTTTTTGGTGGCATGACAATGCCTGTTGAGTTGATTTTGGATGAAATAAGGAGGTGTGTATCATGAATAAAGGCTTAGTAAAAATATCACCTTGCTTTGAGGATGTGATGCCACAAGAGTATAAGGAGTTAGTTGAAAAAGGTTCTTATGGTCAAGATTATGGAGTAGCTGACTTAGGTTCTTTTAAAGAGTTGATTGAGGAACATCCTTTATGTGCTGGATGTGGTTTGGCTCTTTCGATGCGCTTAATTTTGGCTTCCCTTCCTAATCCAGAAAGTACAATTATTGTAGGATCTACTGGCTGTAGTGCATTGGCCTTTTCCCAGGTTGCTTTACACAATATACATTCTTTATTTGGTAATCAAAATGCGGTAGCAACAGGCTTGAAAAGAGCCCTTAAATTAAGATTTCCAGATGAGATTAAAGATGTGGTAGTGATTGCAGGAGATGGTGCCACAGCAGATATTGGCCTAGATATGGTCATGCAATCATGGTTTAGAAGAGAAAACATTACGACCATTATGTTGGATAATGAAGCTTATGCTAATACAGGAGGTCAAGAAAGCGGTATGACTGCTGAAAAAGCGGTCCTTAATATGGCTCCCAAAGGAAAAAACTTCCCAAAAGTCAATTTGGCAGATGTGGCTCAAGTAGCAGGGTGTGCTTATGTCGCAACTTGTAATCCAGCCAAGTCTAGAGTGCTGGAAAAAGCAGTTAAAAGAGCAATTTTAGCAGCTAGAGAAATAGGTCCGACTTATGTCCAAATATATGCGCCCTGTCCGACTAACTATAAGTTGAAACCGGATGAAGTTTTAGCGACGGTTAAAAACAGGGAGAAAGAGGGAACCTATCCCACCGGAGAATTTATTTCGGCAAAGGCTCAAGAGCTTTTTGAGAGCTTAGAAGGAGGGTCAAAATAATGGAAAGAAAAATGTCAATAAGAATGTCAGGTCTTGGTGGTCAAGGGGTTGTTACTGCGGCACATATTTTGGGGGCAGCTACAACACGTGATGGAAAATTTAGCACGGTGAATCCTTTCTTTGGTGCTGAAAAAAGACTGGCACCAGCGGAAAGTTATGTTCGCATAGCCACTGAAAAAATAAATGAAAGAGGAGAGATTTTATCTCCAAATATTATCATGATTTTCCATCCAGATGTGATTACCATGGGGAAGTGTTATACCATGCCGTTTTTTGACGGACTACAAAGAAATGGAAAAATTCTCATTAATTCAGACCAACCCTTAGATTTGAGTCAAGAAGAATTAAAAAAACTAGATGAGCTAAATGCAAAGATCTATTATGTGGCAGCAACCAGTATTGCCTCAGAGGTTGGAGGAACAGAGTTATCCACCAATATGGCCATGCTAGGTGGATTGATGGGCATTGCTGATTTGGTATCTTATGACTCTTTACAAGTGGCTATTACAGAAAGATTTGATGGAGGTAATTTTGTGGCGTCAGCAACCACGGCAGTGCTTGATAATGTTCTGAAAAGCAAATACAAGAAAATAACCCAATTAATTGATTCAAATATGAAAGTCATGGAAGAAGCAGCATCAGCTGTGAAAGAATTTGTCAATGCTATATAAGTATAGGAGGGCTAAATATGTATGTTTCGGCAAAGGTGGCAACAGAAAAATGTATTGGATGTAAAATATGTCTTTCTACCTGCCCAGAACCCAATGTTTTTGTGTATATTAAGGAAGAGAAAAAAGTTCAAATTAATGAAGGTCGTTGTAAAGGGTGTGGATTATGTGTAACCGTCTGCCCTAAACAAGCATTAAGTATTGGATCTTAATGGGTACTAGGAATGAGTATGAGGGGTGTTTTATGTTGGCTAAAGTTTCAAATCGTTGGCTAGTTGTATTAGGTGCTGTTTTGTTACAGATGTGTGTAGGGGCAATTTATGCATGGAGTTTATTTAATCAACCCCTCATGGATGCATTTGGATGGTCAAGTAGTGAAACAGTGATGACTTTTTCAATTATTGTGTTTGTATTTGCTTTTATCACTTTATTATCAGGAAGATTACAAGATCGCTTTGGACCTAAAAAGGTGGCTTCTATAGGCGGAGTGATGTATGGTCTTGGACTCATGTTATCATCAACAGCAACTACCACAGGGCAACTGTATATTTATTATGGCATTATTTCAGGCATAGGGGTGGGCTTTGTGTATGTGTGTCCTTTAACCACTTGTATCAAATGGTTTCCTGATAAAAAAGGATTTATTACAGGAATTGCAGTAGGTGCTTTTGGTTTAGGCAGTTTGGTGTTTAAGACGATTATTGAATATTTATTAATGAATGCAGGCGTCTCTAGCACATTTTTCTATTTAGGTATTTTGTTTACGGTTTTGACCCTGACAGGAGCACAATTTTTAAGTGTGCCTAAAAGTCAAAGTCCGTCAATAACGTCAATAGATGATGAAATCAGCTTTACTGTGAGAGAGATGTTGAAGACGAAAGCCTGTTATTTGCTCTGGGTGATGTTTGGTTTAGCTACAATGGGAGGATTATTAGTTATTGGTTTGGCAAAAGATATTGGTATAGAACTGGCAGGTTTAAATGCTGACATTGCAACCAATGCGGTGACGCTCATCGCTTTGTTTAATGCTGTTGGAAGACTGGGTTGGGGTGCCCTGTCTGATCGGTTTGATCGTGTTAAAGTCATAGCCATCATGGCGTTTATAACAGCTGCTTGCATGGTGTTGATGCGTTTTATGTCATTAAACTTTATCACATATTTTCTCTTGCTTGCAGGCATAGCCGCTTGTTTTGGAGGGACGATTTCAGTTCTTCCGACAGTGATAGGTGAATATTATGGAATCAAAAACTTAGGAGCCAACTATGGGATTTATTTCCAGGCCTATGGATTGGGTGCTTTGGTGGGCCCCATAGTGGTGGCTAATGCTAGTTCCCTACAAGACACTTTTGTGTTTTCTGCCATAGTGGCTTTGATAGCGGGTATTTTGGCATTGTTTGTAAAAAAACCAATTAAAAGATCTAGTTTGCTAGATTATCACGACCTAGCCATTAAAGAAAGTATTGGATAATCTAATGAGTACGGATATAATAGGATGTTGAGTGATGAATCCTTTGTCTTTTTATCAAGGCAAAGGATTTTTCTGTTCTGTTGTTGATATAAATAATCAACTATGATAAAATACAAATATCAAAAACCGATATCGAAAAACGATAACAATGTAAAACCATACAAAGAGATCGTATCATCACAACGGAGGACTGATTGAGTGAAGGATCAAATATTACGAAAATTGTTTTTGGGATTTATTCAAATCCATATCCTACACCATGCTTCTATTGAGCCGATTTATGGTAGTTGGATGATGGCGGAGTTGGCAAATCATGGTTATGATATAAGTCCAGGGACGCTCTATCCATTATTAAAACAAATGGAACAAGGTGGATTATTAACACAAGAAGCTATTGTGGTAGATGGTAAAACAAGAAAATACTATAGGACCACAACAGTGGGAGATGAAGTGTTATTAGAAGCTAAATTAAAAAGCAAAGAATTAGTAAATGAAATACAGGATTAAGGAGAAATGATATGTTTCAACTATCAAATGTTCAATATCGTGATATTTTAGATATTCCTCAGATGATTATCAATAAGAATAAAATATCATGTATTGTAGGTGAAAGCGGTACAAATTATTAGGCGCCTTTTTCAATAAGGATAGCCAGTTGGTAAATCTATCTTATATGGAGGATTAAAATGCCGAAGGAATATTTTTTTCTATATCTAACCTATGGACTTGTATATCTTATCATGGGTTTTAAGTCTTTATTGTACAAGAATGAAGAAGTCAACAATTTACCATTGGTTAAGGTGCTGCCTTATTTAGGATTGTTTGGAATCCTACATGGCTTATCTGAATGGATTACAATGATTGTCATTACGAATCTATATCAAGAGCTTTATGAAGCATTATTCTTCATAAAACAATTCTTAAAAGCACTTTCGTTTGCTTTTTTAATGGCTTTCGGAACGGCATTATTACCAAGTCATTGGAAGTATAAAAGAAACATTCGAGTCATTCCATGGATATTATTTGGCATTTGGTTGATTGGCTTTTTCAGTTTATATTGGATATACGATGGACAATATCACTTGGATTATCCATATTTTAATATTATCGTTTTAAGGTACTGCATGGGTTTGTCTGCAGGGATGTTGACAGGATATGCTATTTTTTATCAGAGCAAGCAAATGAAGAAAAGAAACTTATTGGATATCGCATTAAAGTATAAAAGATTAGCGTATATTTTTGTGGCTTATGGTATTGTGGATGGATTAATTGTTAGAGAAATGGATTTTTTCCCTGCAAATGTGATCAATAATGAAGCCTTTAAAATATTATTTGGGTTTCCCATTCAAGTCATAAAAATTGCTGTAGGTATTGTAATCACTGTTTTGCTGATTAAAGTAATTGAAACCTTTAGTTGGGAACAAAAAGAAAAAATTAAAGCATTAGAAAGAAGAAAGATAGCCGATGAAGAGAGAAGAAAACTAGGTATTGAAATCCATGATAGTATTATTCAAAGTATTTATGCTGCAAATTTAAAGATTGATTTTTTGAGTCAAAACGTTGAAGAACCCTTAGATCTTGAACTTTTGACTTCTGTAAAAGAAGATCTAGGAGAAACGATCAGTAGAACAAGAGACTTCATAAAAGAAACGGCTCAACAAACCATCTTTTTTGAAGAACTTGTTCAAAAGATTAATCAGCAGGTACGAGTATTTAATAAAAGTCAGCACATTCAATTAGCAGTGGAGTCTGATCTTAAAAGCAAACAGACAATAGAATTATCAGTTGAGAAATCGAGCCAAATATATTACATTATACAAGAAGCAATCATGAATATATTAAAGCATTCTCAAGCTAATCAAGCAACCATATCTTTGATAGCTTTAGATGAATGTCTACAAGTTAGTATTTCAGATGATGGGATAGGATTTGATGAGAACACGATAGATCAACATGAAAGTTATGGCATTGGGTTTATGAAAGAAAGAGTAGAGGTGATTAATGGCCTGATGACTTTCAAAAGACAAAAAAAGGGCACCGTTTTAGATATACGTGTTCCGTGGGAGAGTGAATAGTAGTATGAAAGAGATAAAAGTATTGCTTGTAGATGATCATAGCGTTGTGAGAAAAGGACTGAGAATGTTTTTAGAGGTTCATCCTCAATTGTGTATTTGTGGGGAAGCCGGAACTATTAGTGAAGCAATAGAAAAGGCTGACGTATTAAGACCGGATGTGGTATTGCTTGATTTTAAGTTACCTGATGGGGATGGTGTGAACGCCTGTATTGCTCTGAAAATGAGCCATCCAAAATTGAAGGTGATTATTTTAACAGCCTATACCCAACATGAGATGGTAGTAGGTGCTATAAGAGCAGGAGTGGATGCCTATCTACTAAAAGATGTTGATAGTAATGCTTTGATTGATACAATTTTAGCAGTTTTTCAAGGAAAATCAGTCCTTGATGCTTCAGCAACACATGCTGTTTTTAATTCTCTAAAAGGACATAAAGACAAAAATTTACTAAAGTCTACCCTGAGTCCACAGGAGGTTAGAATTATGGACCTTATTGCTCTAGGCAAGGTCAATAAAGAGATTGGTGATGCTTTGGGCATATCGGAGAAAACAGTGAGAAATTATATTAGCAATATTTTTAAAAAGATGAATGTGTCGAATAGAACAGAAGCAGCAACATTATGGGTTAGAAAGACATTGGATGATTAGGGACAAATGTCACTATCCTAAAGGACAATTAGATGGGTTTTAGGTTCTCCCGTAAGATGATAAGTTAATAATATATTAACAATTCAGCTAAAAAAAGAGTTAATAAAAAAGGGAGATTACAATGAAAAAGAAATGGATGTTAACCATATCAATGCTTTTGATATTAGCATTGTTTATAGTCGGTTGTGGTTCAAATAATCAGCAACCTGTTGTTACAGATACAGGTACAACACCGGCACCAGATGAAGAATCAGATTTGACGGACATTGAAAATCTAGATTTGGCAAACGGCAGATATAGAGGCGTTTTTGGCGATAGTGGAGAGCAACAAGTAGGTGTTCAGTTTGATATTGAGGATAACGTTATTACAGCATTTAGCTTTAGACATTTATTTTATGATGGCACAAGTTTTAGAGGATTAGAAG
>SKID01000050.1 GCA_007116605.1 Tissierellia bacterium | reverse complement strand
TATGATTCTCATCATTATTTTAACACATAAAATAAACTTACCCCGTAAGTCATCTCAATATTATAACATAAATACATTGAATATCAACTATTTTATCGCGTTTTTCTTTGAAAATCCTTAAGTTTAAAAGATATTAATTGTGATTCGCTCCGTTTTCAAAAGTTTGAAAATATTCTTCCATGGTTAACCCTGATTCTACAATGATTGTTGCTAAATTAATGCCTAAATACCTCAAATGCCATGGCTCATACTGATAACCAGTAATCTCTTCTTTGCCTTTTGGATAACGAATAACAAAGCCAAACCGATGGGCGTTTTCTCTGACCCAAGATCCTTCTAAAGTTTCTCCAAAATCGTCACTTAACTCATAATTGACTGATGCCGCTGTAATATCCATGGCTAGACCCGTTTGGTGTTCGCTTTGGCCTGGTTTTGCACTAAACTTATCTGCTTCTTCTTGACCCCATCGGGTTACATAGTTATTATAGAGACTCACCTGAGTATTATATGAACGATAGCCAGATCTGGCCACTAATATAAGTCCTGCCTCTTGTTCTGCCGCTTGAAACATATCTGATAATGCTTCTGACGCCACTCTTCTCAATTGCCTTATTTCTGGATTTGGAAGGGCTGTGGGTACTGTAACCGTCATTAAATCGTCTGGTTCAAAATCCGATGGCAGTGATCTTTGTTTATTGACTACCACATCTATACTAGAAGGATTTGTAACGATGCCTTCTGAGTCAATGGTTTTACTTAAAAAATTAGCGATTTTTATTGTTTCATCAATTTCTAAACCTTGATAAGTCACACGTATACGAATCCTGTCTCCGGTGATAAACCCGTCGCCTACATGTAACAGGCCATCATGCACTTGGACTCCTTCTGTCAATGAAATCACAGTATGTTCCCCATCCAAAGGTAAAATAGTGCCATCATTCATTTCCACATTCCATTGTAAAGAAACTGTTTCTCCTGCCATCAGCTGGTCCCAGTCTCCTTTTCTATGGAGATGAACCCCTTTTATCGTGGGTGGATTTTCTGTTGGATTAGGTAAATCAGTAGGTGGTTTTTCATTGTTACTCCCAAAACATCCTGTTAGCATGATGCAGAACACAAATACTAAGAATAATGCTTTGATTCTTTTTTTTGTCATATTTTTTTCCTTTCTTGTCTTCAATCTGTTGTCATTAATCTGATGACTTCCAAAGCTATGACTCCCACTAGTTCCCTAAGTCCCACCTGGATAAAAGGTCATCCATGCTATTTTAACATATTTTCTAAACTTAAGTCATGTATTTATTGTCATTTTTTAGCCTTTATCCCATGACTTATCTAGTCAGACACCACTGCTTTAAGTGGTGTCTGACTAGATAAGTTCTCTGCATAACTGACATTAGCTTTCTGCTGGGGTCTTAGAGGCTATCTGAGTCTATAAAAATAAAAACCCGACCTAAGTCGGGTTTGCATTCAATCTCTGTTTCTTATAGAGAAACGATATTTTCAGCTTGTGGTCCTTTATTTCCTTTTACCACGTCAAAGCTTACTTCTTCGCCTTCGTTTAATGATTTAAAACCACTTTTTTGAATTTGTGAATAATGTGCAAACACATCTGTTCCTTCTTCAGTAGTAATAAAACCAAAACCTTTTTCTGAGTTGAACCATTTAACAGTACCTTTCATGTCGACTGCCTCCAAATTTTATTTCTTAATTGCTGTAAAAATGATATAAATATAAACTGTAACGCTAATCAACATGATTTAACACTTCATTCCATTTACTCAATTCTTTACTTACAATTAGATTACTCTATTAGTATACACTGTTCTCGAAAAAATGCAAGGCTTTTTTTAAAGAACCTTTGCCAGAAATGATTTTACAAAACTTTTACTATATAAGTATCAAGACAAGAAAAGTTTAAAGTTATACTCTTGTGTATTTCAATTCATAATACCATCAATTATTTCTTTTTTTCATCTTTTTCAATTCCATCCGCTTTTTCTATATTAGTCTTGCCTACCATTTTACATAAACCTTTAAAAATAGCACCTTCATCAATTATCATTCTTCCTACTTCTACATCGCCAATTAAAGTACCTGTAGCTTTAATGTGAACTTTATCTTTTGCTGTCACATTACCTTCAACTTTCCCTGCAATAATAATACTTTCACATTGAATGTCGCTTTTAACAGAGCCAGATTCTCCAATTATGAATCCTTGTCCTTCTATGTCACCTGTTGTCTGACAATCAAGTCTAATTGTTCCGGTCGCCTTGATTTTCCCTTCAATGACAACATTACTTCCTATCAAGGTGTCCACCTTGTCCAAATTAGTTACTTCCACAGTATTACTTTTAAACATATTTCCTCCTAATTAAAATATTCTGATATTCTTTTTGGATTTACAGGCACACCTTCTATAAGTATTTCAAAGTGGAGATGGGGTCCTGTAGATTGGCCCGTAGATCCCATAGTTGCTATTACTTGACCTTTTTCAACCT
>SKID01000267.1 GCA_007116605.1 Tissierellia bacterium | reverse complement strand
TATTTAGACTGGATTAGTCTCATTATTCAACATCAGTTTAAAGAGAAGTATCCTATTTCTAAAGTAGCGATTTCAAATTTAATAGAGTCAAATGTTCAGACAACTGAGGCAAAAAAGGATCAGCATGCCATCCATGAAATAGTTCCTGATCAAGAAATACAAAAGGTCTTTAGTCAAAAGTATGATTGGAGATACAGGCATCAATTTATTGAGTATTTACCGGGTAAAGTCACTGTGACTGATTTAAAACGTTTAGAAGCAGATCATTTAATAGATATTCGATATAAGCACACAGGTGTAAAACGAGATATTGTTGAAAAAGGTGGCTTCACCGGTGCAGAAATAGGGACATTGACTCATCAAGTGCTTCAACAATTAAGGTTAAAGTCAGAGATTGACCAGAATTATGTGAAACATGAACTCCAAAGAATGGTCAAAGGTTGGCACTTAAGAGAAGATGAAGCACAAGTCGTGGCTGTGGATGATATTGTGAAATTTTTTAGTAGCACTTTAGGTCAAAGAATGTTAAAATCTAAAAAGGTCTTTAGAGAACAACCTTTTATATTGAAAAAAACAGAATTACCAAAGATGGGCCGAGTATTAGATCAACCTGTATACGTACAAGGTATTATTGATGCTTTTTTCTTAGAAGGTGAGGATTTGATATTAATAGACTACAAAACAGACCGTATTAGTTTAAATGATTTAAATCAATATACTCATTTTTATAAAGATCAAGTGTTATGGTATAAAGAAGCATTGACAAACCTTACAAATAAAAAAGTTAAAGAAGCTTACATTGTTTTTTTAAGTTTGAATCAAGAGGTTTTAGTAGAATGAAATCAATCTTAAAACTTGAAAACAAAGAGATTTGTCAAGATTCGCCGGAATGACAGTGAGCAAAGATTGATATTTTTGCCGATTTGCATTATAATAAGGGTAACAATATAGCCTGCGATGTGCGAGGTGCCATATAATTCAACCGACATGATTGATACGGGAGTCCAGGTTCTGGTTAGAATGACGAGCCTGTTTGGCAGGATGTCTGAATAGCAAGACAGGACACCCACCTGCTGTGAGGCGGGTATGAATTAGATGGTCCACGGCAAAGCGGGTTTTTTAGGTGGTTTAAATGTATGACTTTCATGTGCATTCAATTTTTTCAGCAGATTGCCGCTATTCTGTTGAAAAGATGGCGAGGAGTGCAATTACAAAAAAAATTAAATTAATGTATATTGCAGATCATTACGAACTAAATGATCGTTTAGAAGAAGACATGACTTTTGATTTAGCTCAGTATAAGAAAGAAATTCAAAGGGTCAATAAGAAGATGCCAGGGTTAGAGGTGTTGACAGGTATCGAACTTGCAGGGGATTTGAGTCAATTAGAGCGATTTGATCAAGTAGTAAAAGAGACCCCTTTAGACATGGTTATTTTAGCGACCCATAAAGTGAAAGGTTTATATTTAAGTAATGAAAAATTTTACTCAGAAAAACAAGCACTAGATTTATATGAAGCCTATTATAGTGAGATTCTTACAAGAATTAAAGGATATGATAACTTTGATGTGGTAGGGCACTTAGATTTGATTGATAAATTTAAAGACAGATATTATGTGCCTCTAGAATTTAGTAAGTATAAGCATTTAGTGATGGAAATATTGTTAGAGCTGATTCAAAGAGGTAAAGCATTAGAAATTAATACATCAGGCTATCACACCATACTTAATCGTCCTTACCCCAAGCTTGAAATCCTGACGCTCTATAAAAAGCTTGGAGGCGAAAGAATTATCATTGGTTCAGATGCTCATCATCCAGATTATATTGGATATAAGCATAAGCAGATCATTGCTGAACTCAAAAAAATCGGGTATTCACATATTGCGATTTATCGCAAAAGAATTCCTCATCTAGTCAGACTGTAGGTGGTAAATATGACGACATATGTTTTAACAATTCTAACTTTAACAATCATAGGAGGTATTATTGGTTATATTACTAATGTGATTGCAATAAGGCTGTTGTTTAGACCCTATGAGCCAGTGAAGCTGGTTTTTTTTGAACTGCAAGGTCTTATTCCAAAAAGAAAAAAAGAAATCGCAGAAAATATTGGACAAATTGTAGAAAAAGAATTAATAGATGTGGATGAAATTATTAAAACTTATGCAACAGATACAAGAATTGCTTTATTTCTTGAAGGTATTCAGTTTAAAATCAAACGACTAGTGTCAGCAAAAATGATGAATAACCCCCTATTTGCTAGCTTTAAGCCTGTGGTTTTGAATTATATTGATAAAACTATGGAGGAGGAAGGAAAAGAATCATTGAAAGAGATGCTCCATAGCATGGGAAATCAGATTAACGAAGAGGTCGATGTTAGTAAAATAGTTGAGGATAAAATCATGTCTTTTGATCTAAAGAAGTTGGAGGAGATGATTTATCATATTTCAAAAAAAGAGTTAAAACATATTGAGATACTCGGAGGAATGCTGGGTATGATTATTG
>SKID01000336.1 GCA_007116605.1 Tissierellia bacterium | reverse complement strand
AATGCAGATAATGCAACATAGATGCTTTAAAAGTAAAAATGCATCAATATATTTTGTAATTAAGTGACTAAAAAAGGAGACAAACGAAAAGATTCCCATAAAATTCTCATAACAAATTGTGGCACCTTATGATACAATAAAAAGGAATGAATTTAATAATGGAAAAGCTGAACACGAGACTTTCTAAACCAATGTAAGATAGACAAAAAATTAACAATATGATATATTTATAGATACTAATCATAACTTTAATGGAGGAAATTATGAAGGTGTCAAAGATTAAAGAGTTGTTGAATGCTGAGTTGCATTCAGGTGAACACTTATTAGAAAAAGAAATCATTGGAGCATATGCTTCGGATTTAATGAGTGATGTTTTAGCATCAATTTATTTAGATGAGAATGCTGTATTGGTGTCTGGATTAAACAATACACAACTCATCAGGACGGCAGAGATGTTGGATTTATGCGTAATTGTCTTGGTAAGAGGAAAGAAGCCACATCCAGAAGTGGTTCAGATGGCAAAAGAAAATGGGATGGCACTATTAACAACTAATTTGAATATGTACAATTCTTGTGGTATATTGTATGCTGGAGGCGTAAAAGGATTTAGTAATGGCAGAATTGATTAAGATATTTGAATATGAAGTGATTGCTAATGATTTCAATATTGCAGGCACAGCCTCTAGTGCCATCAAGCGTAATCTAAAGCAATTAGGGATATCCCCTGTGATTGTTAGAAGGGTATCAATTATATCCTATGAAGCTGAAATTAATATTATCATTCATTCAAATGGAGGAAATATTTATTTAGAAATATATGACGATAAACTCACTTTAAGAGCTTATGATAATGGTCCAGGGATTAAAAATTTAGAATTAGCAATGACAGAAGGTTTTTCTACTGCTTCTAATGCAGCTAGAGAATTAGGATTTGGTGCGGGTATGGGATTGCCAAATATGAAAAAAAATTCAGATGCATTTAAAATTTCATCAACTGAGGAAGGGACAAAAATAGATATCGATATAAATATTGAATAGAAGGTGAATTCATTGGAGAGAGCTTTTTATCTAGATAAAGACAAATGCGAGGGATGTACTAATTGCATGCGAAAATGTCCTACTGAAGCTATAAGACTAGTGGATGATAAGGCAGCTATTAATGATGACAAATGTATTCATTGCGGTGAATGTATAAGGGTTTGTCCTTATAATGCTTACAACCCTCTGACTAACAGGAAAGATGATATTTCTAAAGAGAAGTTTTCAATTGTTATTCCATCCACAGCGGTGTATGGTCAGTTTCATATTGGAACTGAGATCTGTAATATTCACCGGGCTTTGTTATCGTTAGGATTTGATTATGTCTATGATGAAAGCTGGGCAGCAGAACTTTTATCGCTAGCGGTCAAAAATAGAGTGTCTCAACTAAAAGATATAAGACCAATTATTAACTCTAATTGTCCTGCAGTCGTGCGATTGATTAAGGTGAAATACCCTGCTCTTTTAGACAATATTTTGCTGATTGAAAGCCCTATGGAAATTTCAGCCTTATTAGCAAGGAAAAACGCAAAAGAACTTTTTAATATCAAAGAAGAAGATATTGAAGTGTTTTATATATCCCCTTGTCCAGCAAAAGCCATTAGTGTCCATAAACCTGTTGGTACTGAACATTCAAAGATAGACAAGGTGATTTCTTTAAAAGAAATTTTTGGAGATCTTATCCGAGAGATGAAAATGCAAAAAGATATTTGTTTCTCCAACCCATCGCTCAAAGGATTAAAGTGGACTGTTTCAGGAGGTCAATGTGAAGCTTGTGAAATAGACAATAGTATTGCTGTATCAGGGATAGAAAATGTTTTAAATATTTTAGAAGAAATTGAAAATGGAAAACTAGACCATATTGATTTTGTAGAATTAATGGCGTGCAATGAAAGTTGTTTAGGTGGACAGTTTAACTTTGAAAATCCATTTGTTGCTAAAAATAATATTAATTATATTATAAAAACCACAGATACATCAACGATACTCATCGATGACTTAGGAAGATTTGACGAGTTTGAAAAGGCTGGATTATTTAATATGGAAATTCGGCTAACAGATAATGGAAATGCAGGATTGTCCCTTAAAGCAGCTGTTGAGAGACTAGATAGAGTGGAAAAAATATGGAAAGCATTGCCTAAATTAGATTGTGGATCATGTGGTGCTCCTACATGTAGAGCCTTAGCAGAAGATATTGTTGATGGATTTGCCACGATTGATGATTGCGTAATCTTAAAAATCAAAAAATAGGAGTAGAAGATGAAATTAAAGCAAATTATTGAATCATTACAAGTAGAAATGATGACAGAAAGTGCTGACTTAGAAGCAGAAATTACCGGTGTTTATATTGGCGATTTATTAAGTCTGGTAATGGCAAAAGCAAAGCAAGGAGACTTATGGATTACCATACAAACACATCTTAATGTCATTGCGGTGGTGGATTTGTTAGATTTAGGAGCAGTCCTTGTAGCTGAAGGAGTAGATATAGAAGAAGAGACTTTAGCAAAGGCTAATAGTTTAAATATTCCAATATTAAGATCGAGACTTTCTGCTTATGATTTAGCAAAAAAACTTAGTCAATTAGGTTTGTAAATGGTGATGTATTATGATTTACATATCCACTCGGACTTATCCCCTTGTGGAGATAGAGAAATGACTCCAAACAATATTTTAAATATGGCAAAGATCAAAGAGCTGGATATAATTTCAATTACAGACCACAATACGGTCAGAAATTATCCAGCTTTTAAAATCGTAGCAGATCGATTAAATATAAAAGTCATTCCAGGCATTGAGATTACATCTAAAGAAAATGTTCATCTATTGGCGTATTTTAGGTGTTATGATGCAGCAGCAGTTATAGGAGACCTTCTATATGATAGCTTGCCGGATATTCCCAATAATCCGCGTATTTTTGGTGAGCAAAATCTTTACGATTCATCTGATGAAATTATTGGATCCATGAAGAAGTTGTTGATTAATGCCACCACCTTTACCATACAAGAAATTATTAATATGGTAGAATCAAAAAATGGCATTGTAGTACCTGCCCATGTAGAAAAAAAGGCAGATGGCATTTTAGGTGTTCTTGGTTTTATTCCAAAAGAATATCAGTTTAAGTTTGTCGAGGTTTATCATGATGAGTATGAGAGCCCATTAATTCAAGGATATAAAAAACTACATAATTCAGATGCCCATCGACTGGTTGACATTAGAGAAAAAACTAAATACAATCAGTTGCATGAAATGTTATTTGATTAAACAACATTTTGCTTGCTTGTACTTCATATATAGGGAGGAAATCATGAAAGAACTATCTTTGCATATTCTTGATATTGTACAAAACTCAATTCAAGCAAAAGCTAGCCATATTGAAATTTTTATTGAAGAAGATTTATCAATAAATAGATTAAGAATTTCTATAAAAGATGATGGTATTGGTATGGATCAAGATACTTTACAAAAAGTCATCGATCCTTTTTTTACATCTAGAACGACTCGTAAAGTAGGATTAGGAATCCCTTTTTTTAAAGAAGCAGCGGAAAGTTGCGGTGGTTTTTTTGTAATAAAATCTGAGCTTAATCAAGGTACCTATATTGAAGCAGTATTTCAGCACAATCATATAGATCGGGTGCCCATTGGGAAAATACATGATACTATTATGGTCATTTTGCATAGTGATCAACAATTTGATTTAACCTATCGTCATCGATACAACCAAAAAGAATTTAAGTTGGATACAATAGAGATCAAATCCATCCTGGAAACTGAGGACTTACGTAGCCCAGATATTTTAATCTGGATTAAAGAATATATTCATGAAAACATTAATGAACTAAAAGAGTCGTAAAATTAGTTAGAAAAATCTTCACAAACTTTAACTAATTTGTGATATAATAACTTGTCATTTTAGTATACAATAAACAATTTAACAAAAATGAAGAGGTGATTTAAATGGGCAAAAATGCATTAACGTTCAAAGGCGGGATTCATCCACCTCATCACAAGCATTATACTGAAACGAAAGCAATTGAAATTGCTCCAATTCCAGATGAGGTTGTGATTCCTCTTTCTCAACATATCGGCGCTCCATGTGATCCAGTGGTTAAAGTGGGAGAAGAGGTTAAGGTAGGACAAAGAATTGGCGAATCTAAAGGTTTTGTATCTGCACCTGTACATGCAAGTGTTTCGGGGATTGTTAAAAAAATTGAAAGGAGGCCTTCGCCAGGCGGCGCAAGAGTTTTAAGTATTATTATCCAGTCGGACAAAAAACAAACTATCCATGAATCGGTGAAACCGCATGGAAAATTGGATGATTTAGGTCCGGATAAGATAAAAGAAATTATCCAGCAAAGTGGTATTACAGGTATGGGAGGAGCAGGCTTTCCAACTCATGTCAAATTAAGCCCACCTGAAGATAAAAAAATCAATCTGCTGATTATTAATGGGGCTGAATGTGAACCTTTTTTAACTTCAGATCATCGAGCCATGCTTGAAATGCCTGACAAAATTATTGAAGGTACAAAAGCAGTGATGAAAGTCTTAGGTGTTGAAAAAGCGGTTATAGGCATTGAAAACAATAAATTAGATGCTATTCGAACAATCAAAGTCATGTTAAAAGAAGAAGATAGCATTTCTGTAGCTGAACTTAAGACCAAATATCCACAAGGTGGTGAAAAAAGCCTTATTTATGCAGTTACAAAAAGAGAAGTGCCTTCGGGTGGTCTGCCCATGGATGTGGGAGTTGTAGTACAAAATATTGGAACAGTGGTGGCTATCGCTAATGCTATTCAAAAAGGAATGCCTTTAGTAGAACGAGTGGTCACTGTAACAGGAAGCGGCATTAAAGAGCCTAAAAATGTACTTGCGAAAATTGGAACACCCTTTAAAAATCTAGTTGACTTTTGTGGAGGATACACAGAAGATGTTGCAAAGGTTATTAATGGTGGACCGATGATGGGCATTGCACAATATACTGACAATGTTCCTGTTATTAAAGGAACATCAGGTATTTTGATTTTAAATCATAAGGATGCAGACAGAGAAGAAACCTCAAATTGTATCCGGTGCGCTAAATGCGTAGATCATTGTCCGTGTGGTTTACAACCTTTAATGATCAGCAAAAACTCATTAATGGGTAGATTTGATGAAGCAGACTACTACCATGCAATGGACTGTATAGAGTGCGGGACCTGTTCATTTGTATGTCCATCTAGACGGCCATTAGTTGATTCTATACGAATGGCTAAAAAAGAAATTGTTAGCAAGAAGAAAAAGAGTTAGGAGGGTGAAAATGAATAACCGATTAGTTGCAACATCATCGCCTCATATTGTATCAAAAGAAACCACGACCACTGTTATGCTGGATGTAATTATTGCATTAGTACCAGCAGCGATAGCGGGGATGTATTATTTTGGTATTTCTTCTGCTCTTGTAATGGCTTTAGCAGTGGGTTCTGCAGTAGGTACAGAAGCGGCGATACAAAAAATAACAAAACAAAAAGTAACAATTAATGATTTAAGCGCTGTCATCACAGGCCTTTTGTTGGGTATGAATTTACCCCCATCAGTGCCATGGTGGATGCCTATTATTGGTTCTTTTGTAGCCATTTCCATAGGAAAACAAGTTTTTGGTGGAATTGGAAATAATTTTATTAATCCAGCGTTAGCAGGAAGAGCTTTTTTAGTTGCTTCTTGGCCTGTAGAAATGACATTTTGGGTAAATCCAGGTGCAGCACCAGATACAGTGGCTGCGGCAACACCATTAGGTCTAATCAATACTTCTCCTGAAAGTTTACAACCACTTTCGGATTTGATTCTTGGACGCATACCTGGATGTATTGGTGAAACATCTGCACTTTTATTATTAGTTGGCGGGGGTTATTTAATCTATCGCAAAGTAATCACTTGGAGAATACCCGTAGCTTATATTGGAACGGTGGCAGTGATTGCTCTTGTGTATGGGGGTTTTGATTTTACTTATGCAGGTTACCATGTATTTGGTGGAGGATTAATGTTAGGCGCTATATTTATGGCTACAGATTACTCTTCAAGTCCAGTAACAGCAAGAGGAAAAATTATCTATGGTATTGGTGCAGGTTTACTGACTATGCTGATTCGTTTATTCAGTACGCTACCTGAAGGAGTGACTTACTCCATTTTATTTATGAATGTGGCAGCACCTCTCATAGAAAAGTATACTGCGCCTAGAGTTTTTGGGACAGGAGGTGTTAAGAAATGAAAGAAATGATTAAGTTAGGATTGATACTTTTTTTGATCACGGCGATTGCTGCCGGTATTCTTTCGATTTCTAATGAACTTACAGCGCCAATTATTGAAGAGGTAGAAGCTGCTGCTGCAAGAGGCGCAGATGTGGCTGGAGAGTTAATTGTGGGTGGCACCTCTTTTGAAGATATAGAACTAGCTTTATTAGAAGAAATAAAAGAAGCAAATGATAAAGTGATAGACGTCGTCAAGGTTATCGGCTCAAACGGTGAGTCGTTAGGCTATGGAATAAGAACATTAAGCACAATCAAAGGTTATGGTGGCGACATTGAATTGTTTGTAGGCATCAAAGAGACAGGTGAAATCGGTGGTATTAGGATATTATCATTACAAGAAACGCCGGGATTGGGTACGAATGTTGAAAATGCATCATTTAAGAATCAGTTTATTGGAGTAGTCCCATCAAAATTGTTTGAGGTTGTAAAAGTAGCGTCATCAGAAGAACATGAAATAGCAACAGTTGCAGGTGCAACTATATCTTCGTTGTCCTTTACCAGTAGTGTTAATAATGCCATGATGGTTTTTGATTCATTTTTAAGTGAGGACTCTAGTGGCGATCTTGTACAAGAACCAGAGGATATAGATTTAGAACAACAAGTTGTACCTGGGTCTGAAAAATGGGTTGCTGCAGATGATGATTTAATCAATAAAATAGCAGATCAAAACAATCAATTTGTAGACTTACAATTGGCTTACAATAGCAGTGATGAAGTAATGGCCTATGTTATAACTACTTGGAGTGTCATAGAAGGATACTATGGTCATATCGAATTGATGGTTGGTGTAGATTTAGAAGGTGCGGTGACAGGGATGGTTGTTCTAACTATTGATGAAACGCCAGGCTTAGGAACTAATGTTGAAAGAAGTGACTTTCAAGAACAATTTATTGGTAAGCCCAATATTTTAGAGTTTCAAGTCAAAGGATCTGCAAACAATGATGATGAAATAGCAGCAATTTCAGGTGCAACGGTTTCTTCAAGATCATTTACGAGTGCAATTAACAACGCACTGGAAATTTTCAATGAAATCATTAATCAGTAAGTAGGAGGGTTAGAATGGATTATATAAAAGCTTTAAAAAATGGTGTACTGGATGAAAACCCTGCCTTCGTTCAATTACTAGGGATGTGTCCTACATTAGCAGTTACTACATCGGCCATTAACGGGATGGGAATGGGCGCTGCCACAACAGCAGTATTACTGGGATCTAATCTAGTGATTTCTTTATTACGAAAAGTTATCCCTGATAAAATTAGAATTCCGGCATTTATCGTAGTAATTGCAACTTTCGTAACAATTATAGATATGTTCATGAATGCTTTTGCCTATGATTTATATCGATCACTAGGGTTGTTTATTCCTCTAATCGTAGTGAATTGTTTGATTTTAGGTAGGGCTGAGTCTTTTGCGTCAAAAAATGCTCCGCTACCCTCCATTGTTGATGGACTTGGCATGGGTGTTGGGTTTACTTTGGCATTGACTATCCTTGGTATGGTGAGAGAATTGTTTGGTGCAGGAAGTATATTTGGTTTTTCATTATTTGGAGAAGCCTTTAAGCCAGCCTTGGTTATGATATTACCACCAGGGGCGTTCATTGCATTAGGTTTATTAATTGCTTTAATTAATGTGGTTACAAGAAAACATGATCCAAAGAAAGGAGTGTAAATGATGGGGTTATTTAGTATATTTATTGGAGCAGCTTTAGTGAACAACTTCGTGTTATCAAAATTTTTAGGCATATGTCCTTTTTTGGGAGTGTCTAAAAAAGTAGGCACTTCTTTGGGAATGGGAATAGCAGTTACTTTTGTTATGACATTAGCTTCTGTGATAACTTATGTTGTCCATTATGCGATTTTAGACAACTATGAAATTTTGTACTTACAAACAATTGCGTTCATTCTTGTTATAGCAGCGTTAGTTCAGTTTGTTGAAATGTTTCTAAAAAAATCAAGTCCTTCCTTATATGAAGCTTTAGGTGTGTTTTTACCATTAATTACTACAAATTGTGCAGTTTTAGGACTGGCGATTATTAACATCACAGAAGGATTTGAAAACATTATTGAAGTCATTGTGAATTCTTTAGGAGCGGCTGTAGGTTTTACCATTGCCATTGTATTATTTGCAGGTATTCGGGAAAGACTTGAAATAGCAGATGTTCCAGAGCCACTTAAAGGTGTACCGATTGCATTGATTACTGCAGGATTGATGTCGATAGCCTTTTTAGGGTTTTCGAGTTTGTCAATATAGGAGGTGCAGTAGATGAATAATGTATTTACGGCAGTTATTGCCTTAGGCGGTTTAGGATTATTATTTGGCGTGATTTTAGCAGGAGCCTCTAAGATTTTCCATGTAGAGGTAGATCCGAAGATACAGCAAGTACGGGATGCCTTACCTGGTGCTAATTGTGGAGCTTGTGGTTATCCAGGTTGTGATGCTTTGGCAAAGGCTATTGTCAATGGTGAAGCCGATATCAATGCATGCCCTCCTGGAGGTGCAACATCGGTAGAAGCCATATCAAAAATTATGGGTATTGAAGGAAAAATTGGCGAGAGAATGGTTGCTAATGTTCTTTGTAAAGGAAATTATGATAGAACTACAAAGAAATTTGAGTATCATGGCATACAAGACTGTAAAGCTTCAGTGATGATACAAGGTGGAGATAAATCATGTCCTTTTGGTTGTTTAGGTAATGGATCTTGTGTTACGGTTTGTCCATTTGATGCGATTCACTTGGTTAATGGTGTAGCAATTGTTGATCCTGAAAAATGTACCGCTTGTGAAAAGTGCATCACAGAGTGTCCTAAAAATATCATTGAGTTGGTTCCCTACAAGCAAAAAGTGATAGTAGATTGTTCTAATCATTTGTTTGGTAAAGAAGTCAAAGACGATTGTAAAGTGGGTTGCATAGGATGTAAAATATGTGAAAAGGCCTGTCCATTCGATGCCATTCATGTGGAAGATCATATTGCTAGAATTGATTATGATAAATGCACACAATGCATGGTTTGTGCAGAAAAATGTCCTACGAAAGCAATCACTGCAGTATTAGAAGACAGAAAAAAAGCCTATATTATACCTGAGAAATGTATTGGTTGTACCATATGTGCTAAAAACTGTCCGGTATCATGTATTTCAGGAGAAAGAAAGCAAGTTCATGTGGTAGATGACCATGAATGTATTGGATGTAGTGTTTGCTTTGAAAAATGTCCAGTTAAAGCAATTGAAATGAGATAGTGTGATATTTTATGCGATTTAAAAAAGAATGATTGAAAGTTTGTCATACTTCCAATCATTCTTTTTT
>SKID01000058.1 GCA_007116605.1 Tissierellia bacterium | reverse complement strand
TTAAAAGGATGAAATAGTGTCCTCGCTGCTTAGTATTTAGACCCTTTGTGGAGGATAAAACCGTATCCTCGCTGCTTAGTATTTAGACCCTTTGTTTTTTTAAAATTTAGATGTAACAAAGGATCACATAATGCGCGACTTGGATACGTGTTTTATCCTTTAGTTAGCTTAAGCGAGGAAACAAAGGATCACATAATGCGCGACTTGGATACGTGTTTTATCCTTGAGGCAAAGCAACGAAAACCTGTTTTATCCTTGAATGTGGTGAGGCATGGCTACTACTCTCACAAAGAAGATGGAATACTTTTTAACAATATGTCATAAATACATCATATACAAAATGATTTTCCTGTGATAAACTATTTGTGAAAATAATAACTCCGATCTGTCATACCTAAAGGAAACTATGGATGGCAGACGATGGGTTTATCTGGAAACGGATGGGCCTCCCAGTTGGAAAGGAGATGGTATGAAATCTATTCTGGGAGGAATAGTTTTTTTGTTTTCAAAAACTATTCTTTTATAGGTTGTAATCTTCAGTACTCATCATCACAATGCTTTATTTTGATTCACTGCATTACATTAATAACATTACTTATTGGAGGTTTTATGAAACACAAAATCATCATCGTCTTAATGATCTTAATAACTCTATTGTTTAGTGCTTGCACTCAAACAACACCCCCAACACCCATCCCACCTGAAATGGATGAATCTCAATATGATGTCATTCTCGAAGATTATGTTTTGGAAATATTCTTCAATGACACATCTCTCGTATATTCTGCTTTAGAAATACGCAACATGGAACCAGAGACATTGACTTTCAGAAGTATTACTTCTAGTGGAGAAGAACTCAATACAGTCATCACAGGTGTTTCTTTAAATACATTGCTAGCACCTTCCGGCATAAGACAAGATCTTTTTGATGAGATTCGATTACTTGCTCTTGATGGCTACTCAATGGTTGTTCCTAACGAAATAGTCAATACTAAAGATATTTATGTCATATGGGAAGAAAACAATGAACCTCTTATTGAGCAATTTTTTCCATTACGTATAGCGATTGCTGATGAACGTTCTATGTACTGGGTAGGCCAACTAATTGAAATTGAACTCATCTCAGGTTCAGCAATGGTCCCATCAAACAACTTAACACAAACAACCATATCAAAATTGGTATTTGTAGAAAATGCAATCTCTACTCTAGATGGAAAAACTGTGGATTTTGAAGGTGCTGACGACGAAGTGATAGCCGCAAGGGACTTTATTGATTCATTTAATAACTCACCCCACAATGGATACATTGCCATTAACGCCATTGATGGTTTCAGCAAAAGTGAGCTTTCAACTATATTTGAGTCAGGCTACTTAAAATATACTGGCATTTATGCGCCTTTATTTTATGGTCCTGATCTCCCTCAAGGCATGCATGTAAAATACATTTTATGGTTGTTATACGGAGATACCCTATATGTCACTGAGTCACTTGTTTTCGAGAAATTTGCTGAAAACATTGTTGAAATCTTAGAAATGGACAGCGTTCCATTTGCCTTAATACGTGAAATGACAGGATTCCCTACAGCCAACAATTATTTATTAACTGCTACCGATGGCTATTCAAAAGAAATAGATGCAGAAACCATGGATAAAGCTGCATTGTATATTAACGATGATTTAGAATTTGGCATTAGCTTTGAGGGTCTTGAAAAAAGAGCCATTGTAAAGAATATTTTATCTATTGAAGTTATAAATGACTAGGAGTCTTCTAATGAAGAAATTATTGCTTTTAATCACCACTTTTTTCTTTTTAACAATGGGTGCTTGTCAGCAATCAGACTCCTTAAAGTCAACTCATTTCACCGGTTATTTTAAGGTAACCGGTGATGTTTCGGAGACATTGTTGGTCAATTCAGAAAGTACCTATTGGTCTTTTGACAACTTAGTACGAGATGATCAGGAATGGGTATCATTTACTCTAGATCAATTGTTTGATTTTTATGACTCCTCATCAGAAGACTTTGATGTCTTAATCATATCTCATGATGGTCTTATGAATCAAATCCAAAATCATTATGATTATGTGACTCTTTATTTAAATGAAAATGGCTGGAACATTCATGCACCTGATTTTCCACCTACCTTAAGACTCAGAGGTGTAACTGAAATAGTCCTCGTTGAAAAATCACCTGATTTATCTGCAAGTGTTAATATGATTACTTCAAACGAAAACTTAGCATCATTCACGCCTGGTTCCATGCGTTTAATGTCACTATTGAATAAACCCGTGCTAGATGGTCAATCATCACGAAATGAGTTCGAAATGTTTGCTTTTAGAAACCGGCTACTCTATCCTATTACTCATTATCAAGATATGATTGAGGAAGTTTTGATTATGACAAGGGATGGTGGGTTTGATCGAACCACATTAGGTTATCTAGAAGTCAAAGATCATCAAATTAATTATTACCATCCAGATAGTCGAAGGAATTATCTAGACATCGTTGGTCTTATCCTGAACCCTCCTAAGCGATCGATTATGGATGCCTATCATGACAGTATCACCAGCTTAGACCAAAACATCCCTGTTATGGTAATCTTTATTGATGGATATAGTTATGACCAGTTTTTAACCGCTTCATCAAAAGAGTTTATTCCATTTATGACATCATTAGGTTTACCTGATAAAGCTGTATCCGTCTATCCGCCTGTTACAAACAGCGGGATGGCAGCCCTCCTTACAGGTGAGCCCCCTAATGTTAATGGTATTTTAAGCAGAAGATACCGGGAACCTCAAGTCCCTACTATTTTTGATTATGTGAATGAAAGAAATGGTTCTTCTGTATTAATTACAGGAAACACCTCAATACTAGATGTGGCAACACAAGTTGTTCTTAACTTGGATAGAAATGACAGTGGCTGTAATGACGATGAAGTGTTTGAAAGTGCCCTTTTACACCTTGAAGGACAAGACTATATCATGGTACACTTTAAAGGACTTGATAAACTAGGACATACTTATGGTGAGATCAATGCTCATACTTTAGAAAAACTAGAAGAACTAGATGATTATGTTAAGCAACTGGTTTCTGCCTGGGAAGGGACTGTGATTATCACATCGGACCACGGCATGCACACCACTGAAGAAGGTGGCTACCATGGCGATTTTAGATATGAAGACCTTATTGTTCCTTATTGGCTAATCAAAGGAGGATTTTTCCAATGAAAGTACTTAGTGTATATGGCTATACTCAGTCCGGTAAAACGACTATCGTCGAAAACATTATTTCACAACTTAAGAAAAGAAATTATAGTGTAGGTAGCATTAAAGAAATTCATTATGAAAAATTCTTTATAGATAGCCCTGGGTCTAATACACACCGACATCGGCAACAAGGTGCTGACCCTGTAACAGCAAGAGGCTACCAAGAGACCGACATCTTGTACGGCAGCAAATTAACTTTGCCTGAAATATTGAAGCATTACTCTCAGGATTATGTGGTCTGCGAAGGTGTCACAGACTATAACCTTCCAAAGATTTTATCTGCTAAATCAATGGCCGAAATAGAAGAGCGTTGGGAACCTGGTATATTTGCCATTTCAGGCCGTATTGCAGAAACTTTAGGCGAATCTTATCGGGGAGTCCCAGTCATTAATGTATTAGAGGATCCTGAAAAACTCACAGATCTTGTCATTGAAAAAGTATTTGATTTACTTCCTGATGTGGATGAAAAATGTTGTTATGCCTGTGGATTTGGTTGCCGAGGATTAACTGAACAAATATTACAGGGACTTGCCACAAGGCAAGATTGTATTCAAAAAACCAATAGTATTAAATTATGGATTAATGGACAAGAAATCGGGATGGTGCCTTTTGTAGAAACCATTCTGAAAAATGCTTGCCTAGGTGTGGTCTCTACCTTAGAAGGCTATGAGCCAGGCAAACCTATTGAAATTAAACTGGTACCATAGGAGTAGGCTATGAAAAAACGCAAAAAATTCCTTGATCGTTTTACTGTCTTTGAGTTAATGGTCATATCTCTTACAGCTGCTCTTGGATTAGCGTCTAAACCGATCATTCTTCCATTAGCTCAAATGATTACCGGTCCTTTATTTATTCCCGGAGGATCTGTGGCTGGCGGTTTTTATATGATGTGGATTGTTCTTGGTGCTTCACTGGTTCAAAAAAGAGGGACTGCAACTGCTATTGGTCTTCTTCAAGGGGTTATTGTCATGATTACAGGAAGTTTTGGTACTCATGGCGTTGTCAGTGTCCTAACTTATGGCTTACCAGGATTAGCTGTTGATGTTGCCTTCGCCGTCACAAGAAAACAGTTAAAAGACCCGTTTGACTTCTTTATTGCTGGTGCTATTGCCAATATTGGGGGGACTTATTTATCTAATTTAGTTTTTTTCAGACTCCCTTGGCTACCATTGATTATTAGCTTATCCACAGGGGCATTATCAGGGGGTTTAGGGGGTTTAGTAGCCTATTTAATTTATAAGCGAGTCAGTATTTTATTTAATAACGAAGCTTAATCGGACTATTCATTTTAGCTCACGATAGTCGCTGATTAGACATACAAATGCATCATTTAGAAAGGAGGTAGCAAGAATCCACTCAATGAAAATTCTTGCTAAAACTTATGAATTCAAAAAATAAAATTCTTATCATCACCATTGCTGTGCTTTTTTTAACAGCAACTGCTGCCATTATCTTAAATCGAGGTAATATTGAAGCACAAAGAGAACTGAATAACAATGCTATTTTTATCATCAAAGAAAATGGGCAAGAAGTCGCTCAATTCAATATGAGTGAAATCCAAGCCATTGGAGAAATAGAATTTGAAGCGACCATCAGATCTAGTGGAAGAGATCCTCAAGACAATACTTATACTGGTGTTCTGCTGAGGAATATCTTTGAACACGCTGGCGTTTCTCTTGAAAACCATTCAGCAATTGTCGTAACTGCCGCTGATGGTTATGCTTCTGCTGTAGATATTGAAAAAGTCTTAGACGATGACAATGTTTACCTTGCCTATATTATTGATGGTGAACTTTTGGGCACTCGAGAAGAAGGCGGTGTTGGTCCTTATCAATTGATTATTCGAAAAGATCCTTTTAGCCAGTTTTGGGTCAAATTTGCCGTTTCAGCGGACATTAATTAACATGATTTCACCTAAACTAGTTGTAGAAGCCTCTCAGTTAACTTTTCAATACAAAAAAAAATTTCCTTATATTTTAAATAATGTCAGCCTTAATATTCACGAGGGTCAAATCGTTGGGATTATGGGCCTTAGTGGTTCTGGCAAATCTACTTTAATACAGATATTAAATGGCATTATCCCCAACCGAATTCCAGGACATTTATCTGGTCAAGTTAGCATCCATGGGCAATCTATCAACAATCAGGATGTAGATTTTCTTGCTAGAAATGTAGGAACTATTTTTCAAGATCCCGACTGCCAAATTATTTTTCCTTGGGCAGAAGATGAACTGGCATTTGGACCTGAAAATTTGTGTCGCCCTCCAACAGAAATATTAAGTACTATAGATCAGGTCACCCGTTCATTGAATATCGAACATTTGCGTTATGCTAACCCTAATCATTTATCTGGGGGTCAGAAGCAGATTATTGCTTTAGCTTCTGTCTTGACACTCAATGTACCCTTCATGATCCTTGATGAATCTATGTCACAAATAGATGATCAAGGTCGTGAATATGTGAAACAAGCCCTCCTAACATTAAAAAAAGAAGGGAAGGCCATCCTAATGGTTGAACATGAATTGGAAAATTTAAGTATTGCCGATACGATTTACTGGTTAGAGAATGGCCATCTCAAAAAACGTGAGGAGGTCTAATGATGATGCCCTTTATTCAAGTGAATCAGATGAGTTGTTCCATCAAAGGAAAAGTCATTCTGACAGACATTAATTTAAAGTTAGAACAAAGCCAATGTGTGGCTTTAGTGGGTCCTAACGGCAGTGGCAAAACAACTTTAGGTAAAGCACTTGCAGGGATTTTACCCTTTCAAAAAGGAAGCATTTATTTACAAAATGAGTCCATTAAGGAAAAATCTCTCTCTAGTATTGGCACTGTCATTGGATATTTATTTCAAAACCCTGAGAAACAAATTTTCGCCTCAACAGTGGCAGAGGAGCTTTCCTTTGCTTTAAAATACAAAGGATTCCCTGCTGATGAAATTGAAAAGTCTGTTGATGATATGCTTAGGCGTTTTGAACTCAATCATTTGAAAAATGCATCCACTTATTTTTTAAGTCAAGGGGAAAAACAACGTTTAGCCATTGCTGCTTTATTAATGAATCACCCCCAATATCTCATTTTAGATGAACCCACTACTGGCTTAGATAGTAAACGAAAAGAACAACTAGGCCATCTATTAGACTCATTAAAGGACAAAGTTGGAATGTTATTGATTAGTCATGACAAATCATTTATTAGGCGTCATGCTTATCAGACTTTAAAAATGGAAGGAGGACAAATCCTTCATGACTAAAGCCTTAGATCCTCGCACCAAATTATTAATTGTACTCTGCCTATCCAGTCTTGGTCTTATTATAACCCATCCTATATTACTGACATTTGTTTTCTTGGTGGGTTTGTTGATTTCAATGGCATTCAAGGGAGATTTTTTTTCCTTGATCAAACGTTTTAAGAAAGTCCTTTATCTATTCATAGCAATGATTATTTTACAAAGCCTGTTTACAACAGGTGGAGAGCCTTTGGTTGAAATCGGATCTGTGACACTACTCACAACTTTAGGATTTCAAAGAGGATTTGGTTATTTAATGCGTGTGTTAATTATTTTAGTTTGTGGTATTATTGTTGCGACAGCTAAAATGAGACATATGGTACAAGGACTTGTACAACTAGGTGTTCCTTATGATTTTGCTTTTATGGCTTCTATTGGTATCAAGTTTTTACCTTTATTAGTAGAAGAAATTCAGGATACTTTTGTAGCCATTGAGCTAAGAGGTATTGATTTTAAAAAATTAAGTTTAAAAGCTAAACTTGAAATTATCTCTTATATTTTCACTCCTGTGTTTGCTGGCGCTTTGATGAAAGCTAAAAAATTATCTTTATCTGTTGAATGTCGTGGGTTTCGTGCTTATGATCAGAGAACATCCATATTAACTTTAAAAATGAACTCTTTAGATTATTTATGGATTGCTCTTACATTAACGCTCACTATTTGGTCGCTTTATCTTTACTTAATTTATTAATATCCGAAAGGAATAAGGGAAGCCTCCCTCAAATGATTATGAAAATTATTAAGTCCTTCCAGTCTAAAAAAAATTATGTGTATCTTGTTCAACATAAAGATTCGCAAGCTATACTTAAATTATTTTCTAATGCTAGCCATTATATGAAAGAAAAAACACTTTATTATGAGTTTAAGACAACACCACTCCTCATTCCTGAAGTTATATCATATAATGATTACCATGGTTTTTTGGTATTGGAATATATACGTTCTCAAAATATGCTTGACTTACTTGAAAATTGTGAACGCTGTCATGAAGTCGATAAAGCTGTTGATTTATTAGATCAAGTCTTAGATTGGCTAATGGTTTTTCATCACATCCCCTATGTTAAAGAAAATCAATTATGCTTTCATGACTTAAATTTAAGAAATTTTATTTCTATTAGAGACACGGTCTATGGTATTGACTTTGAGTCTATTGAATGTGGAAGCTTTCAAGAAGATGTTGCTAAATTGATTGGTATGTTTCTTTATTATAATCCCATCAATAGCTTATTTAAGCAACAAGTCTTTATGTCGCTAATGCCTAAGCTATTAAAGGTAACATCACTAAGTAAATTAAACTTTGAAAAGTTACTCCACCATGAAATAAATTGCATTTGTCAAAGAAGAAAAATTTCTGTGAATATGCTATAATAATAGCATCATATTTTAGGAGGTATTCCATTGACTATCTATACAAAAAAAGGTGATGCTGGCATGACATCTACAGTTACGGGAGAAAAAGTTTCAAAAGCCAGCCAATTATTAGAGTTACAGGGCACCATTGATGAAATCAATGCGCATATAGGTGTTTTAACGAATATTTGTTGCGAAAATATGGTGGGGAAAGAAATCAAGCAGGTTGTTGAGCAATTACGTAATATTCAATACGCTTTGTTTCGAATGGGAACGGATGTGTCTTCAAGTTTTACAAAGTCGTATATTAAGGAATCTGAGATTAGCGAATTAGAAAAGCACATCGATTTTATGCAAGATAAAACAGGTCTTCTCAAAAATTTTATTTACTATAGTGGAACTAAATCAGCTACTTACACCCATGTTATACGAACGGTTACTAGAAGAGCTGAGCGCATTTTTGCTCGACTATTAACTGAACATGTTCCTCACGACTATAAATACATCAACCGTTTATCTGACTATTTCTTCGCTCTTGCTAGATACTTGAATCATTTAGAAGAAGCAGAAGAAGCCATTATGGTGCTTAAGGATCCATCCTAATGGAGACCTTATTCGATCAGTTTGTGGAAAGACAAGTAAAGATACAATATCCACCGAAGCCTCTTCCCCACCATACATCAATACTAGATTTTTCTCCTTTTCAAGAGGATTTGGCTAAACTCACACCACAACATATACAAGGTCTTCATGAACTGATCTATGAAAAGACCATAAAAGATATTCAATTAGCCATTACAAAAAAACAGCTCAGTTATACTGATCTGACACTTTATTACCTTAATAGAATTAAAAGTTGTAGCACTTCCTATTACAACACTTTAATCAGTATTAATCCTGAGGTGCTTTTACAAGCTAAAAAATGTGACCAGAGTAGACCTCCAGAAACCTCTATGCTTTATGGCATGCCTTATGTACTAAAAGATAATATTGCCAGTGACGATTCTCTACCCAATACAGGTGGTTTTGTTGGACTTAACTCTAATTATCCACCTAAGCCTAGTGCTATTTACATGAAACTTAAAAACGCTGGTGCAATATTACTCGGTAAAGCAAATATGAGTGAATGGGCTTTTTACATGTCCACAAAGGGTGTTTGTGGTTATAGCAGTGCTGGTGGACAAACGCGAAATCCCTATGGCTCTTATGAAGTGGGTGGTTCAAGCTCTGGATCTGCTGCAAGTATTTCAAGCAATTTTAGTGCTTTTGCCATTGGAACAGAAACCAATGGCTCGATTTGTTATCCCAGTAGCCAAAATTCAGTTTGCGGTTTATATCCACCAAGAGGAGTCGTGCCTTTAGATGGAATCATTCCAATTACACCTTTACTGGATAATCCTGGACCCATTACGAAATCTATCAGTGATTTGCAACTTGTTTATGAAATCATCGCTGATGTAACGGATTCATTCAATAAATTATCAAACAAGCAAAGTTATCGTATTGGGCTAGTCAATAGCAAAAGCTCAAAATTGTCTAGTCGGTCTCATGACTCACAAGGAATTGTGGCTATCGAATCTACTTTGAAAAGCATGAAAATGCAAACATCCACCCTCTGGCTAGAAGAAACTGATTTAGATATTGATTTAGAACCCATTATGAGGTGGGACTTTAGTGCCTCTATTGAGACCTATTTATCCACCATGGATAGCCCTTTCCAAAACCTAGGACAAATTATCTCTTATTACGATGAAAATCCAAACACCTATGCTCC
>SKID01000227.1 GCA_007116605.1 Tissierellia bacterium | reverse complement strand
TGAATTGCTTCTTGAGCAAAGGGGCGTATCTTTGCTTCGGCATGCATTTTATCGGCATATTGATGATAAAAGTCATCAAATTTTTTATTGTCGAATTGATTATCAATAAAATAGGTTTCTACGGTGTCATCGCTATAGACATATTGGGTACCATAATGAGCATTTGCATAGGGAACCCAATAGTCGGGCATGGTAACAGTGCTATCAATATCGATACATAAATTTAGTTTATTCATAAAGGCTCCTTTAAATGGGTTAAGTTGTTAAAAGGGATCAAGGATAATCTACAAAAAATAGCTTAAGAACTCCCAGTCAGTGCTTTCAAAGCTTTAAATTAAGCTTGAATGGCTATTGAATCCCCAAAAAAATGTTGGCGATAAGACAGATAGAGATTCCCCTGATTTTGGATATCTTACCACAAACTGGATGAAATTGGAACACTGAAGACTATCTTTATGATATAATGATTCACAGGACTCTTGGATTCAGATGGCGTTTTAAACGCCATCTGAGTGTTAGAGACCGTTAGCTAGGGACTTTGCAGTGCTTATCTCCCGCTTTAAGAAGTGGGAGTCTTAGCACTGTTAGTCATCGGATGAAATTGGAGGTGTTCAAGATGATGGTGCATTACATGGAATATGCAAAGGAAGCAATGGATCAAATTTCAGGTGGCGGAGCTTTTTTAACGGTAAAAGGGGAGAATAGGGTTAATACCATGACCATAGGCTGGGCTTTTCTTGGTTTTATCTGGGGAAAACCCATCATGATGGTGGCAGTTCGCCATTCTCGTTTTACTTATGAGTTGCTTAAAGAGAGTCAAGAGTTTTCTGTGAGTATTCCTATCCATAGTGATCTTAAAAAAGCACTTGGATTTTGTGGAACTAAGTCTGGAAGACATTATGATAAATTTGAAGAGTGTGGTCTAACATTGGTGCCGGGAGAAACTATTAAAACACCCTATATTCAGCAATGTGATCTACATTATGAGTGTCGGATTGTTTATCGTCAGTCTATGGATTCAGAGTTGGTTCAACATCCTATTGTCCATCGATATTATGATCAAAATGATTATCATGTGATTTATTATGGAGAAATTTTAGCTTGTCACACATGATGGTGAATGTGGATCAATTTCGCTGCATGATGTTATGATTTAGCTATGGGGACAATAAATATCAACATGTTTTAGTAAGAGGTGAACCATGTCAAAAGTAAAAACGAAGTATGTATGTCAACATTGTGGGTATATTTCTCCTAAATGGATGGGAAAGTGCCCAGGGTGTCATGAATGGAATGGATTTGTTGAAGAGCTAGTTACAAAAACACTGGAGACAAAGCATCAATCGGCTATAACAGGGGGAAAACCCGTAGCCCTACATGAAATAGAAGTGACAGATGAGGATAGGTTTAATACAGGGATCGAAGAATTTAATCGGGTATTAGGTGGCGGTTTAGTTCCTGGATCATTGATTTTAGTGGGGGGAGATCCAGGTATTGGCAAGTCGACTTTGATGATGCAAATTGCAGCAATTGCAGCTTCGAAAGGGAAGTCAGTCTTGTATTTGTCGGGAGAAGAGTCACCAGCCCAATTAAAAATAAGAGCTCAGCGATTAGGTTTAATACATGGTGCTTTTAAAATACTCCCAGAAACCAATATGGAAATTATTAAGAGATGGGTTCAAGAAATAGCGCCTGATGTGTTAATAGTGGACTCCATTCAAACAATTTATACCCAAGATATCCCCTCAGTGCCTGGCAGTGTCAGTCAGGTAAGAGAAGTAACTGCTTTATTAATGAACATGACTAAAACAAGTCAGATGGCGACTTTTATTGTTGGGCATGTTACAAAGCAAGGCGCTATTGCAGGACCTAGAATACTAGAGCACATGGTAGATACTGTACTCTATTTTGAAGGAGATAGTTCAGGATCTTTTCGAATTTTAAGAGCAGTTAAAAATCGCTTTGGCTCCACAAATGAGATTGGAGTTTTTGAGATGAGAGAGACGGGATTAGTGGAAATAGATAATCCCTCTAGATTGTTTATAGAGAACAGTGAAGACAAACATTATGGTACTGCAGTAGCATCGGCCTTAGAAGGTACAAGACCTATCTTAGTGGAAATACAAGCTTTGATTAGTGGTAGTAATTATGGACAACCTAGACGAGTCACCACAGGAGTAGATCATAGTCGAGTAGCCATGATTATGGCTGTTTTAGAAAAAAAACTAGGGATGCAGCTTCAAAGCAGCGATGCTTATGTCAATGTGATTGGCGGATTGCAGTTAAAGGAGACAGCAGTAGATTTAGCTATTTTAGCTGCCATTGTTTCTAGTCACAGAGAAAGACCGGTACAAGACAAAACATTGATTATCGGAGAAGTGGGGCTTACAGGTGAAGTGAGAGGCGTAGGTCATATAGAAAAGAGAGTGCAAGAAGGATTGAAATTAGGATTTGAGAGAATTATAATTCCCAAGACTAATTTTGAATTAATCTCAAAAACAAAAGGGATCAAGTTAATTCCAGTGTCCAATATTATGGAAACCATTGATTATTTATAGTGGAGCTTATTTAATTAACAAATAATTGGTTTTTTTGAAACAAAATGATTGACAAAACGTTTTCATAATGATAAAATAATCGATTTGACGCAACCTCGCATATATGGTATAATAGCCCTTGTGGAGGTAGTGAAATGTATAATATAGGTGATAAAATTGTATATCCAATGCACGGTGCTGGTGTGGTGGAAGCCATCGAAGAGAAAGAAGTGTTTGGAGAGAAAAAACAGTATTATGTCATTACGATGCCATGTGGCGACATGAAGTTAATGGTGCCAGTTAATAATGCAGACAGTATAGGCGTTCGAAAAATAATTAATGATACAGACGTAAAAAATGTTTATAGTGTACTGAGGGAAGATTGTCAATCAACCGAGTTAAACTGGAACAAACGATACCGCGCAAATATGGATAAAATGAAAAGTGGCGATATTTATGAAGTGGCTAAAATTGTCAAAACTTTGTCTTCGAGAGATCGAGAAAAGGGATTGTCAACTGGCGAGAAAAAAATGCTAAGTAACGCTAAACAGATTTTAATAAGTGAGCTAATATTGGCTGAAAACACGAATTCAGATATAATGTGCGAAAAGATTGATACGATGATTTGTAAAAATTAGGAGCAATCCTAGTTTTTATTTTTTTATCAAGGATAAAGGTCTCTAATATTCAGTTGGCGTTTTACGTGCCATCTGAACCAAGAATCCTTTTGAGGAAGATTAGTTTTTCAGTCAGGAGATCTACAGATAATGGTCTAGTGTCTGATGTGTAAGCTTTTAGAAAGTTTGAGTGATACTTAAAAGGGATAGTTCGTTAAAATTATTAAGGAAGACTTAATGATAAAAATATATATTTGTTTTTGACATGATATGTATTTTTTTTATGTTTAAAATGTTATAATATTGTTGTGGTGATGATACAAAAAAAAGGAGGTGGGGATATGATAAGCAAAATTGTTAGGGCCATTGTAACAGTAATAGGCGTTTTGTTTGGTGTGGGCATTGTTGCCGTTTTGGATAGTTTGGGTCTTGTTGAAAAGATACCTGTGAATTTCCTTATTATCTATGCAATTTTTGGAATTATATTTGGATTATTATTATTTTTATTAACACCAAAGCTTAAAAGGCTAGGAATGAGAGTGAGCAATCTTTTTGAGAGTGAATTGCTGAAGTTCCAAGCAAATGATATTATTACAGGTGCTTTAGGTCTTATTATTGGCTTAGTCATAGCTTTTCTAATCAGTCAACCATTATACAATTTAAATGTCCCTTATTTGGGGACAGCAGTGTCAGCAATCATTTATTTATTGTTTGGGTATTTAGGCATAACCATTGCTACTCGGAAAAAAGATGAGTTAGCAAATACCCTAGCAAGCAGAAGTAATCCAACTAGTCGTAGCAGTAAAGGGAGTCGGTCAAAGGGACGTTCTCCATGCAAAATCTTAGACACCAGTGTGATTATCGATGGTCGTATTGCAGACATATGTAAGACAGGTTTTATTGAAGGCACTTTAGTTATTCCAGAATTTGTGTTAAATGAGTTACAGCATATTGCAGATTCGGCAGATGCATTAAAACGCAATCGTGGTAGGAGAGGACTAGATATTCTCAATAAACTTCAAAACGAGCAAATCATTGATGTTCGTATAGAAAGCAAGGACTTTCCAGGCAATCATGAAGTAGATTCTAAATTGTTGAAGCTAGCAGAATTTTTAGATGGCGTTGTTTTAACTAATGATTATAATTTAAACAAAGTGGCAGAGTTTCATGGAGTCCAAGTATTGAATATAAACGAGCTGGCTAATGCCGTTAAGCCCGTGGTGCTACCTGGTGAAGAAATGGTAATCCAAGTGGTTAAAGATGGTAAGGAAAGTGGTCAAGGTTTAGCTTATTTGGATGATGGCACCATGATTGTGGTTGAGGGCGGTCGTCGCTTTATCGGCGATACTTTAGATGTGATTGTGACAAGTATTTTACAAACAGCGGCAGGGAGAATGATCTTTGCTAAGCCAAAAGGCAGATAATGGGATGCAAACGAATGATTAAGATAACGAGCAGCTATTCCTATGGAAATGCTTGTTATCTTTTCTGCTTTTATCCTTTATTTAACCGAATGTAGCAAAATAACTTTCATTGTATCATGGCATGAGGAGGACAAATTTTTGGGAAATAGAGTAGGTGCCATTATTCCTGCCGCAGGAAGTGGTGTTAGAATGGGCACGGATATTAAGAAACAGTATTTAATTTTAAAGGATAAACCAGTTATCCAACACACTATTGAAAAGATAGGGAAAAATCAAAATATTCAGCAAGTGGTTGTGGTGTGTGACCAAGCAAGCATAATGCAAGTAGAAAAGCACATTATTTCTAAGCTAAAAGATGATGTAAAAAGCAAAGTCATGCTAGTTTTAGGCGGTAATACACGAACTGCTTCGGTGTTTAACGGTGTTAAAGCTTTGGCAAATCATACAGACTATGTGATGATACATGATGGCGTTCGACCACTCATTGATGAAGGAGTGATTGCTTCAGTCATCAAAGAAGTAGTGGATAAAAAAGCGATTATTGTAGGAAAAAAAGCAACAGATACCATTAAGATCGTCAAAAATAATTGCGTCGATAAAACTATTGATCGTAGGAAAATTTGGCATGCAGAAACACCGCAATGTTTTGAGTATCTCTTAATAAAAGATTGCCTTGAAAAGTCTTTTTTAGTGGATCATGTTTTTACTGATGAGGCTTCTATATTAGAATATTTTGGATATGACGTTTATATTATTGAAAATCAGCAGATTAATCTTAAAATCACGCATCCATCTGATTTAGAACATGCTAGGTATATTGTAGATAAACGAGGTTATGTGTAATAATGTTATATAAAAAAAGAGGTATAATAGATGAGAATTGGTATTGGATATGATGTGCACCGACTAGAAAAGGGTTATAAACTCATTATTGGAGGGGTTTTGATTCCCCATGAAAAAGGTCTGGTAGGTCACTCTGATGCAGATGTGTTGATTCATGCTATTATAGATGCATTATTAGGGGCTATGGGATTAGGGGATATAGGGATCCATTTTCCGGATACATCTGCCGCTTATAAGGGGATTGATAGCAAGGTGTTATTGGGAAAAGTCGTAGAAATTATGATAAGTAACAGCTATGAAATTGTTAATTTAGACACGATTATTATGGCTCAAAAACCCAAACTTTTATCCTATAAAGAGGCGATGAAGTCGGTTTTGTGCCAGATTTTAGGGATAGAGAGTGATCAGTTAAATATCAAAGCCACAACGACTGAAAAATTGGGATTTGTTGGTCGAGAAGAAGGGATTGCTGCAGAAGCTGTGGTCCTATTGACAAAAAGACAATAATCAGTTACAATTTTCACAGTTTATCCCATGACTAACAGTGCTAAGACTCCTACTGATTAGATGAGGAGATCAGTACTGTAGGTTTCTTGGATAGGGTCTCTAATGTTTGGGTGGTGTTTCAAATAACCTCTGAACCCAGAGTCCTGTTTATTGGTTTTAATAGTGGATGATATTGCGCCACAGCGATGAAGAGAATAGTAGAAATCATATGTCTAAAGAGAGGGAATGTAGGTGTGAATTTCCCGACCAATGTGGTTTTGAACCTAACTTGGAGCATTCTGAAAAACCAGACGGTCTGAAACCGATAACATCTAGAGTGGCTGCATAACAGCAACTAGAGTGGTACCGCGGTAATCCGTCTCTTGACTATCAAGAGGCGTTTTTTTGTTGAATTCACCTGAATAGGCCATTATTTTGCTTATGCTAATCTTGGATTATAGCATGAGTGAATTAAGAAAAAACTCCGAATGATGCAAGTGTAGCAATGCATTAAATATTGTACAAATGCTTCGTCTTGTAATGGAGTAACAATGAAATTAAAATATGATATATAAAAGGAAGGTTAACATGTCTAAGAAAAAAGAATTTGTTAAAGAAATTACACCCATGGAAGAAGATTTCCCAAGGTGGTATACCGATGTTATTTTAAAAAATGAGTTAGTGGACTATTCTCCAGTAAAAGGATTTATGGTCATACGACCTTATGGATATGCTCTTTGGGAAAAAATCCAAGAGTTTGCTGATGCTAAGTTTAAGGCAACGGGTCACAAAAACATGTATTTTCCCTTGCTCATTCCTGAAAGTTTGTTAAACAAAGAAAAAGAGCATGTAGAAGGTTTTGCACCAGAAGTGGCATGGGTGACTCATGGTGGAAATGAAGAACTAAGTGAACGATTATGTGTGCGACCTACTTCGGAAACGATTATCTGCAATATGTACAGTAAATGGTTAAATTCATACAGAGATTTACCATACTTATATAATCAATGGTGTTCTGTGGTTAGATGGGAAAAAACCACACGTCCATTTTTAAGAACTTCTGAGTTTTTATGGCAAGAAGGTCACACATTACATGAAACTTATGAAGAAGCTCAAGAAGAAACCTTACAAATGCTAGAAATTTATCGTCAAGTTGCTGAAGACCTATTAGCCATGCCTGTTGTAGTAGGTAGAAAAAGTGATAAAGAAAAATTTGCTGGTGCTGAGGCAACTTATACCATGGAAGCCTTAATGCACGATGGTCAAGCTTTACAGGCTGGGACTTCTCATAATCTAGGACAGCATTTTACAACGGCTTTCGAAATTAAATTTTTAGGGAGAGACAACAAAGAACATCATCCATACCACACTTCTTGGGGGATATCTACGCGTCTAATTGGAGGTTTGATTATGGTACATGGAGACAATCGTGGTTTAGTATTGCCTCCAAGAGTAGCACCAACCCAAGTTGTCATTATTCCTATAGCAGTTAAAAAGCCTGGTGTTAAAGAAAAAGCAGAAGCTTTGTATGAATCACTTAAAATTAAAGGGATTCGTGTAGAGCTAGATGATGATCCGAAAGAATCTCCTGGATGGAAATTTAATCAATATGAAATGAAAGGTTATCCTATTCGTGTAGAAATCGGTCCAAGAGACATTGAAAACAATGAAGCTATGGTGGTGAGAAGAGATACTTTAGAAAAACTAACCCTTTCATTAGATGGTTTTGAAGAAGCTATCGCCAATTTATTAGAAGATATACAATATTCCCTTCTAGAAAAAGCGAAAAAACACCGGGATGAGCATACCCACACCATGATAGACTATGAAGCTTTCAAAGCAGATATGGATAAGAAAAAAGGATTTGTGAAAGCAATGTGGTGCGGTAGTCGAGAATGTGAAGAAAGACTGAAAAAAGAAACGGGCATGTCTATTCGCTGTATGCCTTTTGAACAAGAGAAACTACAAGAAACTTGTCACTTCTGTGATAAAGAAGGAAAACATATGATTTACGCAGCGAGAGCCTATTAATGATTGTGGTCAATTGTCCAATAGGAATCGCTAGATGACTATGGTATAATGCTCATGAAGACACTACAGAAGGAGATTATAATGCTTAAAAGATATAAATGGATACTGCTTATATTGACGATGCTGTTAATGATAACCGCGTGTAATCCTACTAATGTGGAAAAACCTGTTGACTCAGATGATGAACCTATTGAAGATCCTGTTGATAATCAGGATGAAGAACCAATAGATTCAGATGAAAATGGTGATGACGGATTAACGGAAGAAGAATTAGCTGAGATTGCTAGAGAAGAAGCGATTAGAGAAAGAGCGTTATTGGAAGAGGCAAGAAAAGAAGCTTTGGGTGAGTTTTACATCCCGTTACCATCTTTGGATGCGGACTTAAGTGCTGAGAGATTTGTTGCCCGAGGACTGTTTTTAACAGGAAGCAGTGCTTCAAGACCAGTAAATGAAGAAAATGTTGATTTATACGTAGCTTATATTGAGGCCCTCGAAAATGGAGATCGGGATACGGTTAATCGACTCAGTGGATCTCTTAGCAATATTAACACCTTAGAAAAAGCTATTGGTATTGCAGTTGCCACTGAAATAAACGCTTTTGTTATTGATGTTAAAGATGATAATGGTTTGCTAACTTATAGAAGTCAGTTGCCCATTGTAGAAGAAGTAGATGCCAATCGTTATGTGCGAATTAGAGACATTCAAGAGCTGATGGAAATATTAGACAAATATGACATTTATCCCATTGCTAGAGTTGTCGTGTTTAAAGATAGAAATTTTGCTTACAACAGTCCAGACCATGCTATTCGGTTATTAAATGGTGACATTTGGTATGATTATAGTGGGACACCTTGGGTCAATCCTTTTGATCAGTATGTGTGGGATTATAATATCGCCATATCCAAAGAAGCAGCTTTGGTTGGTTTTAAAGAAATTCAATTCGATTATGTGCGATTTCCAGATAATGCCCGAGCATACAATCCAATTACAAAATTCCCAGGAAGAAATGATCGTAGAAAAGATGACGCTATTAGTGAGTTTTTAAAATATGCTCAAGAGGAATTGGCAGATTATGGTGTAACAACAGCAGCAGATGTTTTTGGCATCATTACCCGTACATGGGAAGATACACCAGAAGATATTGGTCAAACTTGGATTAAAATAGCTCCCTATGTGGATATTATTTGTCCAATGGTTTATCCAAGTCATTATGGTGCAAATTGGTACGGATTTGAAGTGCCAGATGCTCATCCATATGGAGTAATAAGAGGCTCTATGATGGAGGCTATTGAGAGAAATGCAGCAGTAGAAAATCCAGCGGATATTCGCCCTTGGTTACAAGATTTTACAGCAACATGGGTCGCTGGTCATATTCATTATGGATATAACGAAGTACGTCAGCAAATTATCGCATCTCGAGAATTAGGGATTGAAGGTTACATGATATGGAATCCTTCAAATGTGTATGATCCAAGAGCCTATTTTAAGACAGATGAAGAAAAAGCTGCCAGCTATCCACTGGATACTGGGGATAAAGATTTTGCGGGAAGAACGCCAGCGGATGCCATGTCTCACTTTTTCAGAAATGAAAGAAATGAAGTGTTTAGCCGTGTATTTTTGCTGACGCCTATTCACCATAGAGTGTCTGATTTTGACAGTTTTTATCAAGAACAGACAACAAATGATATTCAGTTAGTGGATTATGATGTTTTTGATTATAGGATTATTAATGACAAAGAAGCAGAAG
>SKID01000377.1 GCA_007116605.1 Tissierellia bacterium | reverse complement strand
ATAATATTTAACTAAAAACGTAATTGAAATCAATTTATAGCACAAGTCATCGCTGACCTTACACAAAAAAAAGAGTTTATGTTTGATAAACTCTTTTAATATTGTTTTGTTAAACTATATAGCACACTTTTCAAAATCACAGTCATTGTTGTTGCATTGAATACATCCTTGTTTTTTAACCAAGACGTCGCCGCACAATGGGCATAATTCTCTGGCTATCTTTTCTGGTGTATAACCCGTCTTGTTGATGGTGACGTGTGTAATATATTCGTCTGCTTTTTGGGTTTTCTTATTGAACCATTTTTCTTCAACATGAACTTGGGGTGGAGTCGCTGGATTTAGATCTTCTGTATTTTCATTGATGCCTGCTAGAATACCAATTTTAGCACAGCGATCTCTAAATACTGTCGCACCCTTTAACCCTTTAGCCCATGCTGTTAGATAAATATTCATGACATCTTCTACTGTGGCACTATTGGGGATATTAAATGTTGAACTAATTGCTGTGTCTACATATTTTTGAATGGTTTTTTGTACATTTGCACGCTCTTCAAAATCAATGTTTTGAGATGTAATTAGTGCCCACTTAGGTAGACTATCTGGTTTAACAGCCATGGCTTTTGCAAGCGCAAGTGGTGTTTTCTCCCATACGGTAATGACTTTTTCTTCTTCAAACATACTGACGATACGTCTGCTGTAATTGATTTGGAAGAAAGGTTCAACACCGCCGCTAACACCCAATATGTTACTAATAGAGCCTGTAGGTGCAATACTTAATAAACGGCTGTTACGCATACCATGCGCCTTCACCAATGCATCAGTATCGGGGTCAATTGCTGTTTTATAAAACGATGATTTTGAGATAAGATCATAGTCAAATTTAGGAAACGCACCTTTTTCTTTAGCGTTTAATGCACTTGTCTTGGTTGCAGTATTGATCATGCGACGCATTAAAACATCTAGAAATTCTAAAAATTCTGGACTACCATAAGGCAATCTCATACTTAGTGCTATATCAGCCAAGCCCATAACACCTAAGCCAATTTCACGATAGTTAATGACATGATCGCGCTGTTCTTTAAGTGCGTGGCGGTCACCAAGCATGGTAAGTAAGTCATCAAGTGCAATAATCATTTCTGAAACTGCATGATCAAAACGATTCCAATCATAGAACGCCTCTTCAGTAAATGGGTTGCGTACAAAAGCATTTAAGTTAATGCTGCCAAGATTACACGAACCATGTGCCATTAGTGGTTGTTCACCACAAGGATTGGTTGCTGTAAACTTAACATCCTTATATTCACTTAAGAAATGATAATCATTCATTCTATCAATGAAGACTACGCCAGGATCACCCATGGTATGGGCGGAGTATCCAACGAGCTTTAATAAATCTTTCGCTCTAACTTTCTTTTCAATATGTTCATGTGGTGTATCAAAATGCATGGTCCACATTTCATCATTTCTAACAGCTTCCATAAAGTCATCTTTTAAAGCAATACTGATGTTTGCTCCATTAACTTTATTTAAATCTAATTTTGTTGTAATAAAGTCAATGATATCCGGATGATCAATGTTTAAAACTAGCATCAATGCACCACGTCTATTTTCTTGTTGTGTGTTTAAAGTTGTATGTGAATATTTTTCAGCAAACACCATGACGCCAGGTGTTGTATTACTGCTATTGTTTACTTTAGCACCTCTAGGTCTTAAATGCGATAAATTCATACCTTGTCCGCCACCATAACTATAGGTGCGCGCAATAATATAATCCACACGATAAATGCTTTCTAAGCTATCTTGTGGGTCTTCTGTTACATAACAGTTACTGCCTGTAATATTGCCTTCACGACCAATCGCGTATAAGTTTCTTCCACCAAAAATGGCTTCTTTTCTTCTAAATACTTTTTCTAATGACGGTTTTCCAAAAGAAATGCGTTCTAAAAATTCTTTTTTTGTTTCACCATTAATTAAGTATTTTTTTAAAATTAAATCTTGTCTTTCATCGTTATCAGACCATGGATTTTCACGATCTACTTTTTGCTTCTCGCGATATTTAATGTAAGATTTAGCAGCTTCAAACTGCTTTTTGTTCATTAAATAAAGTTCAACATCGTCTTGAATTCTCTCGATATTGATATCTTCATCTTTGTTGTAATTCTTTGTGATTTCTTTTGCTTGTTTGATACAATCTTCAAGCGTAAATTGCGTTTCAACACTTTGATACGCCTTAAGTAACGCATGGGCAATTTTCTCAACGTCAAAATGCTCAACTTTTCCATTGCGTTTAACTACTTTCATATAAAACACTCCCCTGTTTTTTTCTACTTTCCCCTTTGAAATTCTAGTTGAAATAATAAATGTGATATGTTTATTATACACGAATCTCTAGGTGATTCAAATACAAAAACAATGTTTTTTCTTGTTAATAAATTTTCTAAGATAGTCCATTAAAAAAATGAATGTAAGATGTTACTGAATGTGTATTTTTTGTGTTATTTGATGACTAAGATTGATTAAATCGCTAATTACTT
>SKID01000181.1 GCA_007116605.1 Tissierellia bacterium | reverse complement strand
TGGATACCTTTGCTTCACAATATCCCGATCGTTTTTTTGATGTAGGCATTGCAGAACAGCATGGCATGACTTTGGCAGCTGGAATGGCATCTAGTGGTTTAAGGCCTGTATTTGCTCTGTATTCAACTTTTTTGCAACGTGCATATGATCAGCTACTACATGATGTAGCTCTTCAAAATTTGCCTGTTGTCGTTGCATTGGATCGTTCTGGATTAGTAGGTAGAGATGGAGAAACCCATCAAGGAGTTTTTGATTTGAGTTTTCTAATTGCATTACCAAATATTCAGATATTAACACCTACATCTTATGATGACTTAAAACAGATGTTAAACTGGTCAATTAACACCCATTGTGGTCCTGTGATTATTAGATATCCAAGAGGTGGTGAGGCAATAAACTATCCACCCATGACAGATCCATTGTTAAAGCCTATTCAACTGACAAAGGGACAAGATTTAGCGATTATTACTTATGGACGATTGACTGATGAAGCCATTACAGCAGCTTTAGAACTAGAAAAAGAAGGGGTGGGTGTTTCGGTTATTACGATGAAACGCATAAAACCTTTAGATATGGATTGCATTAATGACATGATTGCAGGAAATACAAAGGTTTTAATTTTGGAAGAGACGGTTCATTATGGCGGGATAGGATCTCATATGCTCCAAAAAATAAATCCAGAACATGATGTTAAAGTTTTGTCTTTACCAGACAAGTTTATTGAGCATGGAAGTAGTGAAGAACTCACAGCAATCTATGGTTTGGATAGTCAAGGAATTGTTAATTTTGTCAATAATTGGGAGAACAAAAGCAACGCAGCATCTCAAAAGAAATGGGCTATTAATCACAGTTAGTCCTAAGTTAATCATCAGGACAGGGTTATTTTAAAAGTTTTTGTTTCTTTTTTGAGTTAGTTGGTGTATAGTATATACTATGGTTTGGAAAGATATACACATGTACGCGAGGAGGAAACATTCCTATGATAGCATCAAAATTTGGCGGAACATCCACTTCTAGTGGAGAACAACTAAAAAAAGTAGCAGATATCATTCATGCTGATAAGAACAGGCAATTTATTGTTGTGTCAGCACCAGGTAAAAGATTCGATGGGGACAATAAAGTAACAGATTTACTGTACTTATGCCATGCTCATTTGACCTATTCAGTTCCCTTTGATCAGGTTTTTAATATGATTGAGGAACGATTTCGAGATATATCAAAAGTCCTTGATCCGAATTTCGATATTGACTTATATTTAAGTACCATTCGTAGTAAATTAAATAAAGGCATTTCTTTAGATTATCTCGTCAGCAGGGGAGAATATCTTAATGCATTATTATTAGCTAATTATTTAGGATTCGAGTTTGTGGATGCTAAAGAAATTATCTACTTTAAAATGGATGGCTCTTTAGATTATGAGAAAACAAGAAAGCTGATGAATGAAAGGTTAAAAAATGTTAAGAATGCTGTCATACCCGGTTTTTATGGAGTAAGTGCTTTAGGAGATATTAAAACATTTTCTCGTGGTGGCTCTGATATCACAGGATCATTAGTGGCAAGCTGTATGGGTGCATCAGTGTACGAAAACTGGACGGATGTATCTGGTTTTTTAATGGCCGATCCTAGAATTATCAAAAATCCTAAGAAAATCAGGTATATTACTTATAGAGAGTTAAGAGAATTATCGTATATGGGGGCTTCTGTTTTACATGATGAAGCCATATATCCTGTGCGTAATGCGAATATCCCCATTAATATAAGAAATACCAATCATCCTGATGACCCTGGAACCATCATAGCAAATGAACGAGAAAAGTCTGAAGATGATCTTCCTATCACTGGAGTAGCAGGACGAAAAGACTTCACCATAATTGCATTGCAGAAGTTTTATATGAACTCTGAGGTGGGTTATGTGCGTAGAATATTATCGATTTTAGAAATGTATGATATTACTTTTGAGAATATCCCCAGTGGCATAGATACCGTTTCAATTGTGATTGATAATGCAAAACTAAATGGCAAACTAGAGAAAGTGCTTAGTGAAATTGAGCGAACGTGTGCTCCAGATAGTATCAATGTATATAAAAATATAGCTTTAGTGGCCGTTGTGGGTCAAAACATGGCTTTCTCTATAGGCATAGCAGGAAGAGTATTTACTGCTTTGGGAAATGCAGGTGTTAATCTTAGAGTCATCGACCAAGGATCTAGTGAGATTAATATTATTGTTGGGATTAGCGATGATGACTTAGAAAAAGCAATTAAAGCCATTTATTATGAGTTTAATAAAACGACAGATCGCTAATACTGGCAAAGCCTTTTAAAGTCATTTAAATAATTAACATTTCTTATCAAAGAAGACACTACCGGGCTTTAATCCTACATACAAAATTAGGATTTTTGGCAGGGTTAGTGGTGGTAAATATGGATGTTTAATCCTAAAGAAAACCCTGTAAGTGAGAAGTTTGACCTCTCACCTACAGGGTTTTAGATTGAAAAATGTTTTTTTGCTATTTGGACGGCTTCTAATGCGTCCTTT
>SKID01000032.1 GCA_007116605.1 Tissierellia bacterium | reverse complement strand
CCATTCATCTTTTAAATAATCAGTGTATTGATGATTAATTGGTATCATTTGAATCTTATTTTCCACTTCATGACCTCCTTAACAGGATATTATGACAATTTCCCATAAAATTACTTTTCAATAGTTTTCAAAGAGTATATACTATATGATAAGCAAATTCTATCGGTATTTAGCCATAAAGTTTGCATATCTTGCTTTTTTTGATTACTCACAGGGCAAGATTAAACAAAGAAGCAAAAATCCTGTTGATGGAGGTTAAAATGAAACTACCTTATACCCTCACCTTTAATCATGATTTGGAGTGGCAAATGCAAAAAAATCATTTTCATGATACTCATGAGATTTTATTTTGCTTGTCTAATGCAGGTTATTGTTTTGTTGAAAACCAATTGTTTTACTTGAAAAGAGGCACACTACTCTTTATTAGAAGTGGCATTCTTCATCGAACTATTGCAAATACAAACTCTGATTATCATCGTTATGTGCTACACATACCTGATATAACATTAGAAGTTTTGTCTTCACGACAAACTCAGTTGTTTGAGTTGTTTTCTCGTTCTAGTTATTGTATACACATACCTGAAAAAGAAATTCCTTTGTGGATTAAACGATTTGGAAATTGTTTAAAAGAAAACTCAAAGGATTTTGGTGCAGATGTGCGCAAAAATGTATCGATTATGCAATTAGTGCTAGAAACTGCTGAAAAATTTCATGTTCAAGATCCTGTTGACTACCAATCTTCCAATTCCTTATGTCAAAGTTCTGAAATTATCCAATATATATACGAGAATATCCAACAAGAATTAACTCTTGATCAACTTTCCAATACATTTTTTATTAGTAAATATCATCTAAGTCGACTGTTCAAACAAGATACTGGATTTACGATCAGAGAGTTTATCATCAATAATCGAATATTAAAGGCAAAAACAGGCTTGCGAGAAGGTTTAAGTGTTCAATTAGCTGGTGAGAAGGCTGGCTTTAAAAATAATGCTCACTTTATTAGAACGTTTAAAAACCTTTGTGGCATCTCACCAGGGGCATACAAAAAACAGGTCTTTCAAAAGAACGACCTGTTCAACTAACTCAAATTCGTCTCATCAAATCACGTTTAGTCATTGGATAAACGAATTTGCCCTTGATAATAGCTTGGAACTAATGGAATGGGGTCTTCATTGAAACAATAGTCTAAGTCATCAGTTAACCCTTTTTGTAGCAATAAATCATAATGGAGGCATTTGCCTTTGAGAAAGTCATGATAATCTGTCTTTGCTATCTGATAGAGTTGATGCACCCCATGCCCTTTGTCGGATAAATCTAGTTTTTGTTTTTCCATAAGATGGTCAATGATTCTACCTGCACAAACAGCATCATCCATAGAAAATTGACGATGGGTTCCAGAACATACAATCACCACATCTTGATTTGCATTTATTAAAGCTTGTGCAATCCCTTGTGTATTGTGCATAGATGCCATTAAAATCATTTGTCCTTGGTCTGCTGCTTTAATGGTTTGTGTCCCATTTGTGGTTGTATGAATTAAAATATGATCTTCCACGTATTTCCTGTGATATTCTAAAGGAGAATTTCCAAAGTGGAATCCTGGTACTTTATTAGCTTCTCTTTCACCGCATAGTTTAACCTGATAACCTTGTGATAATAATTGATGATACTGATCAAAGGCATCTTCTACTGTCTCAACAGGAACCATTGCCTTTGCACCATTTTTAAAAGCTTCCACCATTACTGAACTTGCTCTCAGAACATCGATAACCACCACTGTTTTGTCATGTAGCTCTAAGCCTATCAAATCATCTCTGCTGTCTAAACAATCTACTCTCATAATTGCTCCTTTGTTTGATTTTTGATGTGAAAAATGGTTGGGCTATTTAGTCCTTTATCAATAAAGACTTTATCCTTCTTGACGGTACATACGTATATGTAAATCGCAGGTATCTGTCATACACATACCATTGGCATTGTGAATACATGTCACAACACCACATTTTTGATTTTGTTTGGTCGGACGCTTGGGTTTTGTCGCTAAATGTTCTTTTAATTTAAAAACCATCACTTGTTCTGTATCTGGAAAAGAATGAATGGCTTGAGTATAATCCTCATACACATTCATTTGGGAAGGCACTTCGTCAATTTCTGGCAATACCCAATAATCAAGGACGGCATTAATGGCTTCTAGTAAAGTATCATTATCTGAATAATAAATTTCTCCAGCTTCTAAACAAGACAATAACTCTTCATCATTTGTAGGCATTTTTTGGATATAGGATTGATAAATCACACTGGTCATCGTGTTTTGCTTGTAGGGATCATCGTTACAAATATAGCTTAATGCAAAATAGTCTTCTTTCTTAATTAACACTTCATAATCTAATCGATTCATTTTTTACTCCAACAATATAATGTCGACAATTATTTCCTAAGCCCCTTTTTTTGTCACTGCCGCATTACTATTTTAACAAATTATAAGGGCTTCAACAACTGATTTTCAAGTTTAAAATCTTGCAATTTCAATGGT
>SKID01000372.1 GCA_007116605.1 Tissierellia bacterium | reverse complement strand
AGAACAACCCATTGCCTTGAACCTGGAAAAGGGCAAAGGTCGGCAATTTAAAAAATATATAGAAACAGCCATTGTAACGATTAAAAAAGAGATTGAAAATATTTTCACATCTCAAGAATATGAACGCGCCAAAAACATGATTTACAAGCAACTGAATGAAATTTCTGAAGAATTGCTTGAAGAATTAAATGAACTCGCAAGAAAATTTGGATTTATGTACACAAATACGGATAGGGGTTTGGTTAGTATTCCACTTCAAGAAGATGGCAAACCCATGACAGAAGAAGATTTCAAGACAATGACGAAAGAAACCTATAGCGAAATGCAAAAGAAATCTTCTGAATTAAACCTTGCCAGCTTAGAAATTTTCAAAAAAATTAGAGACATAGAAGATGCTTACCGAGAAAAAATTAAAAAGCTTGATGGTGAATATGCGGCAAAAGTCGTAAAAGTCCATGTAGACAAGCTTAAAGAGGATTTTGATAAAAACGAAAAATGTCATGAATATTTAGAGGCCTTTAAAAATGACATTATCGACAAAGTGGATTTGTTTAAAAATGATGAATCTAAAAAGCAAAACAATCCTTTTTTAGCTTTTCAAAACAGAAATACAGAAGCCTTTTTTGAAAGATATCGAGTGAATTTGTTTGTGGACAATTCTGATACTCAATGTGCACCCGTTATTTTTGAAACAAATCCCACTTACACAAATCTACTCGGGAATATTGAGTTTGAAAATGAAATGGGCTTTTTAAAAACTTCATTTGATAAAGTGACGGCAGGTTCTTTACATGCAGCTAATGGTGGTTTTTTAGTTTTACAAGTGAGAGATTTACTAGAGAATATTTTTGCATACAAAGGGCTCATTCGTGCTTTAATGAATGAGGAGATAAAAGTGGAAACAATTCAAGCGATTATGGGTTATCCAATGACAACTGGCTTAAAACCAGAGCCCATACCGCTAGACGTAAAAATTATTATAGTGGGAGATCCATATACTTACAGCATGTTGTATTCTTACGACGAGCAATTTGCCAAACTATTCAAGTTGCGAGCAGATTTTGATGTTGAAATGACGAGAACCACTGATAATGTGACCAAAATGGCACAATTTATAGCTTCTCATTGTAATTCAGTGGGTTTAAAGCATTTTAATAAAGATGCAGTATGTCGCGTAGTAGAGTATAGTTCGAGAATAGCAGATCACCAAGAAAAACTCACCTCTCGGTTTAATAAATTGGTGGATGTATTGTATGAAGCAGATGCATGGGCTGCTGCAGATGAAAGTGAGCTAGTATGCAAGCATCATGTGGATAAAGCCATTGAGCAAAAAAACAATCGCAACAATATGTATGAAGAAAAAGTGCTCAACTTATTTAAAGACAACACGTATTTATTGGATGTAGCTGGAGAAAAAATTGGTGAAATCAATGGATTAGCGGTGGTCAGCTCAGGAGAATATGCTTTTGGAAGACCTTCTAAAATTACAGTCTCTACTTACAGAGGCCGGGCAGGGTTAATTAATATAGAGCGGGAAGCGAGAACTAGTGGCAAAATCCATGATAAAGGTGTGATGATTATTCATGGGTATATGGGATATAAATATGCCCAAGATAAGCATTTAGCTCTTTCTGCAAGTATTGTATTTGAACAATTATATTCTGGAATTGATGGAGATAGTGCTTCAAGTACTGAGTTGTATGCTATTATGTCTAGTCTAGCTGAAGTTCCTATCAAGCAAGGAATTGCTGTAACAGGTTCAGTAAATCAAAGAGGTCAGATTCAGCCTATTGGTGGCGTGAATGAGAAAATTGAAGGATATTATAAAGTGTGTAAAATTAAAGGGTTGACTGGAGAACAAGGGGTCATCATTCCTCATCAAAATGTGAATAATTTAATGTTGAATGAAGAAGTCATTGATGCGGTTAGAGATGGTAAATTTCACATTTATGCTGTAAAAACGGTGGAAGAGGGTATAGAAATCTTAACAGGTAGACCGGCGGGAGTAAAAGATGACTCAGGTCAATATCCAAAAGATTCCATTAATGCTTTAGTTAATGAAAAACTCAAAGCTTATTTAGAAAGTCCTGATAAAGAAAAAGGACAGACTAAAAAGCAAAAAGATAAATCAGTGGAGAAAGATAAAAAGAAACCTAGAGAAAAAAGTGATGACTGATAAATATCGATTTAAATGTAAAAATTGCAGTAGGCAATGTGCTTTAAAAGTTAAAGTCGAAGAAGGCGAAATTGTTAAAGTCAGAGGAAATCTATGTAAAAAAGGAGAAAAATACGCCCAAAAGAAGCTGAAGAAAAAAGGGAAAATCAAGAAATAGCAATAGAATTTGCAAGACTGCATATTAATCTTGCAAATTCTATTTTTTTATTGTAGAATAATACAAGCTTCATTCAAGAAATATTCGAGTTTATAACTTGTGAAAGGAGATAAATGTGATAGAGATTATTAAAGAAGGAGTATTTTTATTAGATAACGATGACTTAGTTTCTGAGAATCTTTCAGAAATTGCTCGGTCAAATGCTT
>SKID01000280.1 GCA_007116605.1 Tissierellia bacterium | reverse complement strand
GTTTGGAAGAACCCCAGTCTACTGTTTCTCAACATATTATGAAACTTAAGGGAGCCGGTCTGATTAAAGGTGATCGACGAGGGACAGAAATTTTTTACTCTATACAAGATGAAAACATCAGAGAATTTATGCAATATTTACTAGACTATATGATGAAAAGTGAGGCTAAAGAATGAAGGTTATTATTGTAGGCGGAGTTGCAGGAGGCGCAAGTGCAGCAACTCGATTAAGAAGGAATGATGAACAAGCAGAAATCATTATGTTTGAAAGAGGAGAGTATATTTCCTTTGCAAATTGTGGACTACCTTACTACATTGGAGATGTGATTCAAGAGAGGGATAGTTTATTAGTTCAGACGCCTGAGAGTATGAAGGATCGATTCAATATTGATGTAAGGATTTCCACGGAAGTCACAAATATTGATCGTATTAATAAAACAATAAAAGCAGTCAACTTGATTACCCAGGAAATATATGAAGAGGCTTATGATTATTTAATACTATCACCGGGATCATCTCCTCTAAAACCACCGATTCCAGGAATTGATGGAGAAGGCATATTTACTATCTGGAACATACCAGACACAGATTCAATCAAACATTATTTAAATACCCACGATGTTAAAAATGCTGCTGTCATAGGGGGCGGCTTTATTGGTATAGAAATGGCAGAAAACTTAGCTGAAATTGGAGTGGAGGTTTCTTTAGTAGAGCTTGCAGATCAAATAATGGCACCATTAGATCACGAGATGGCTCAAATATTACACCAACATGTCAATATGAAAGGTGTGGAGCTTTTTTTATCTGACGGTGTGAAATCTTTTGTAAGAGAAGGAAAACAGACGAGGGTACTACTTAATAGTGGACGTGAAGTTAAGGCAGATATGGTAATACTATCTATTGGTGTGAAGCCTAATGGAGAATTAGCTACTAAATCTGGTCTAGAAGTGAACGAACGTGGAGGAATCGTAGTTGATAACCAACTCAAGACTTCTGACAAGTCTATTTTTGCAGTAGGAGATGCTATTCAAATCATTGATTATGTACATCAAACTCCGGCCATGATTCCATTAGCAGGACCTGCAAACAAACAAGGTAGAATTGTTGCGGATATTATAACCGGAAGAGAAATAGAGTATGAAGGGACTCAAGGGACATCTGTTGCAAAAGTTTTCAATATGACTGTTGCAACTACAGGAACGAATGAAAAGCTTCTTATAAGAAATGGAAAAGTGCCTCAACAAGACTATGATGTGCTTTATATTCACCCTAATGATCATGCCTCTTATTATCCAGATGCTTCTAGGATTCATATGAAGGTATTGTATGATTTAACAACACAAAAGATTTTGGGGGCACAAGGGGTCGGTCTTAAAGGAGTTGAAAAACGCATTGATGTCATCGCTACGGTGATTCGATTAAAAGGGACTGTAACTGACTTGACTAAGTTAGAGTTAGCTTATGCGCCTCCGTATGGCTCAGCCAAGGATCCTGTTAACATGGCAGGATATGTTGCTGAAAATATGTTATCTGGCTTAGTGAATACCATAAGATGGCCTGAAGCTATAAAAATGGATGAACAAGAAAAAATAATAGTAGATGTGCGGGATGAAGAAGAGTTAATGGCAGGGCAACTTGAAAATGCAATAAATATCCCATTAAATCAGTTAAGAAGTCGAATACATGAATTGGATCAATCGAAAAAGATATTACTGTTTTGTTCAGTTGGTCAGAGAGGTTATGTTGCAGCAAGAATGCTTCAACAACATGGATTCAACGATGTCAGAAATATTCATGGTGGCTTAACCTTGCTTCATTTCATAAATTATATTCCTAATCAAATGTTACTACGTCATGAATCAAAGTCTAGTCTTCAATCATCTGGAGGTACTAAAGAAATGAAGAAAATAAATAGTATTGATGCCGAGAAAATTCAACTCAATTGCAGTGGTCTTCAATGCCCAGGTCCAATCATGAAAGTTTTTGAAACACTAAAAGATTTGTCACATGGAGAACTAGTTGAAGTGACAGCCACAGATATGGGTTTTGCAGCAGACATAAAAGAATGGTGCTTAAGAACAGGCAATACTTTGCTTGATGTTCAAATGACTGAAAAAGGGATCACAGCAATGGTTATGAAAGGATTATTAGAAGAAGATTCTGAAAAACAAGTTGCTTATGAAAAAACTGACAAGTCAATGGTTGTTTTTAGTGGAGATTTAGACAAAGTATTAGCTTCATTTATTATTGCCAATGGCGCTGCTTCAATGGGAAGGCAAGTAACCATGTTCTTTACATTTTGGGGCCTTAATGCCTTGCGAAAGCCTGAGGGTCCAGCCATTAAAAAACCTATGATTGAAAAAATGTTTGGCTGGATGATGCCTAAAGGTGCTGGAAAATTAAGTCTATCAAAAATGCATATGGGTGGCATGGGTACTAAAATGATGAAAGTGGTGATGAAGCAAAAAAATGTCGATTCACTAGAAAAATTATTGGAAACTGCTTTGAAAAGTGGTGTGAGAATTGTGGCATGTACCATGTCTATGGATGTGATGGGAATTAAGGAAGAAGAGCTAATTGATGGGGTTGAATATGGTGGAGTGGCTTCGTTTTTAGCGGCTTCTGAGAGATCGGATGCCACCTTGTTTATTTAATCAAGGGTAGCTTAGTGGTTTTATTATAGGATAAAACCGTATCATCGCTGCTTAGTATTTAGGTCATTTGCGGGGATACAACAGCATCTTCGTTGCTTAGTATTGAATCCTTTGTTTTTATAAAGTATTAAAGGAAACAAAGAATCCAATAATGCGCACCTTAGAAGCATGTTGTATCCTTTTTGACTAAAGCGAAAGGAAGCAAATAACCACATAATGCGCGACTCTGATACTTGTTTTATCCTTTTAATTTATTTAAGCGAGGAAGTAAAGGGTCACATCATGCGCGAATCGTCAACAGGACTCTTGGTTCAGATGTCGTTAAGACGGCAACGGGACCTTAGAGTCCCTTTTTAACGGATTTTCCCTATGTTACTTATTCCACCTTAATAAGTGGGGGTTTTAGCACTGTGAGTCATCGGATTAAAGAAAATAAAAATATGATTTCACAAATCAGATGAAATGTTGTAAAATATTAAAGAGCATGCTTTGGTATAGGAGGAATCTTGATGGACAAAAAAGAGATTGAAAAGTTTTTACCTAGTTTAAAGTCAGTCATGTCATGTAAAATCATCGAAGATAAAAATGAGATACAAGAAATCCATGTATTAGCGGATTCTTCAAGAAATCCCAAGCAAATTTGTCGCGATATTCAGTCTGTTCTTATGTCGCGATATAATATTGATGTTGACTATAAAAAAATTAGCATTGCACAAGTCTCTGAATCGATGACATTGAATAACGATAGCCGGTTAAGAATCAATAGCATTCATATTGAAAATAAAGACCATATGATACACGTTCAAGTCATGTTGGAATTAGGAGAATATTTATATGAGGGAACAGCCTCAGGGTTAAAGACAGATCGTAACATTATGCGATTGTGTTCTTGGGCAACACTTAAAGCTGTGGAAAAAGCATTTAACTTAGAAAACTGCTTCTTACTTGAAGATATTGAGGAAAGGGAGTTTATTGATAGGCAAGTGATCAATTGTGGGGTCAATTTTGTTGTAAACGGGAGGGAAACCATTTTGTGTGGTAATTGCTTTGTAGACCATTCAAAGCCTGAAGCGGCAGTAAAAGCCACTTTGTGTGCGATTAATCGTAGTGTTTCAAAGCATAGCCCAATGAATTAGCATGGAAAGGCCGGAGTACTTTTTTTAACACATTAGCGGAGCGGATATAGCCTGCTTCTTTAGCGGAAGAGCAGAGAACCTAAAGGAGGCTATATCATGAAAAGAAGAATAATAGCTGTATTAATTTCTATTTTGGCACTTGTTTTGGCAAGTGGCGCTGGATACAAGTGGGTATAAAATAAGCAATACAACCGGCCTTTTTTATGATATGTCTAGTTGATTGGCATATTAAATGGTAGGCAGTGGTATAACTGCCTATATCTCTGGCAATTTGTTTAAAGGAGTCATTCATGTCAACAATCCCTCAAAAAACTCAAAGATATGTTATTTCATTATCCCTGATAGCTTTAGTGTTGGTGGCGTATTTAGTCATGGAACACAGTGTGAATGATTGGATGATGGTTTTAGTATTAGGTGTTTTAGCCGCTATTTCTGAGACTTTCTACGTGAAATTGCCAGGAGTAGGTGCGGTAACGGTTGCTTTTGCCATTACTTTTGCAGCGATTATTTTAGAAGGACCCCTGACTGCTGTAATTGTGAGCGTATTGGGAATTGTATTATCAAGAACCCATGATGACAAAAGAGGGTATGTCCATATTTTTAATACACCTATCTTTAAAACAGCCTTTAATATTTCTCAAAATACAATTTATACGGCTATGTCTGGATTAGTCTATGTTAATTTACATACTCGATTTATAACTTTTGGAGAAGTGGATCCCATTTCTGTGACTTTATCAATGCTGACTTTTGGTTTTTTTAATACTTTTCTAATGACAGCTTTAATTATTTCCCTGGATGGAGGAAAGTTTTTTTATACATGGTATGATAATTTTAGGGGAACAATACTCAATGTTTTAGCTGTGGGACTTTTAGGAATCATAGTGGCAGTATCTTATAATAATTATGGCCCAGGGGCAGTTGTTTTGTTCTTTATTCCGCTAATGCTTTCTAGATATTCATTTAAACTGTATGTGGATATGAGAAAAAATTACTATGATACAGTGAAAGCCCTTATCAACACCATTGAGGCAAAGGATCCTTATACCAGTGGCCATGCTAATCGTGTAGGTAAATATGCGGTAGCTATAGGTACAGAAATTAATTTAAGTGCGAAAAAGATAGAAAGACTTAAAAATGCTGCCTTGTTGCATGATATTGGTAAGATTGGGATTGATGATCATATTTTAAATAAACAAGGACGATTAACAGATTTAGAATTAGAGGTGATTAGAAATCATCCATCCATTGGCTATGATATTATTAAAGATATTGGATTTTTGAAGGAAGTCATGGATGTGGTTAAACACCATCATGAGAAGTGGGATGGGACAGGGTATCCAGATGGATTGAAAAAAGAGGAAATTCCTCTTGAAACGACAGTTTTAACAATAGCAGATGCATTTGATGCCATGACGACTGATCGGCCTTATCGAGAAGCATTATCCCACAATGAAGCTTTTGAAGAATTAAGGAAAAATGCTGGCATTCAGTTTAACCCCCATATTATTGAAAAGGCCATCCTTGCATTGAGTACACATCACGCAATGGATTTAGAATAGAGGAATTTCGATGATACATGAAATAATATTTATGCTGGTACTGTCTGCATTGTGGGCCATATACCGCAAAAAAGATTTAAAAAAAATAGGAGAGGCCCAGATCAAAGGGTTGCTATTGTTTGCTATCGCTTTTTTATTGCAGTTTTTATTTCATGGGTTGATACTCATTGCTGTCAATGCACAAGTAACTCAATGGTTGAGATGGATCTATCCATGGGTTCACATGTTTAGCTACCAACTTATCCTTATTGGAATCCTATTGGATATTGAAAAAAGCTATATGAAAGTGTTTTTTCTCGGAGCAATGATGAACTTTATAGTTATTCTTGCAAATGGAATGAAAATGCCGGTGTATTTACCAATAGACCATGTCAATTATGCCAGTAGTTATGCCTATTTAGCTACAGGAAATGATTTAGTGCATACGCTAATGACAGAATCAACTAGAATTAAGTGGTTAGGAGATATTATTATGTCACGAAGCCGATATCCCATTGAAAAATCTATTAGCATAGGGGATATTTTTTTGGTCATAGGATTTGGTTGGTTTATTCAAGAAGAATCTCGTTAAAAAAGCATTTGATATCCTGGGTTTTCAGGTGTACCAAATGCTTTTTTTTATATGGGTTTGTTTTCCACTGGACTAGACATAATAATATAAGTTTCAGTGTTGCCATAAGCTTGAACACGACCTACTAAAAATTCTAAATCTGACATTTGCTTCAGATGTGCTTTTAAAATCATGCTATAAGGTCCGGTGACATGGTAACATTCTACAATCTCTTCAGTTTTTTCTGCAAATTCAATGAATTTGGTCAAATTATCAGACTTCATAGCTACATTAATAAATACACGGATGGGCTTGCCAATTTTATCACTGTTCACAATGGCCTTGTAACTATTAATAATTCCGCTTTCCTCCAAACGACGGACTCTTTCTGCAGTAGCTGGAGGACTTAAGGCAACAATTTTAGATAAATCCTTCATGGAGATACGACCGTCTTTTTGTAAAGTTTCAATAATCTTAAAATCTGTATAATCCATAAATCACCTCTTAAAATAAATTTATATGCAAAATAACAATACAATATTAATGCAACGACGCATTTTCATTAACTCGATATATTTAAAAAAAAATGAGTTAATGTTAAGATGAGCATAACAAACTAATTTATTATAACATAATATTATTAAGAGTATCAACAATTAACTTAATTATAGAAAACCAAAAGCTTTAATTTTATCAAACCGTAAACTGAAAAGGTTTTCTGGCAAATAGAAAAAAAGGAAGGTTATAATGAGAAAAGTAAAAATTACTGAAACAGCATTAAGAGATGGCCATCAGTCATTGATTGCAACTCGTATGAAGACGGAAGAAATGTTGCCAGTGCTAGAAAAGATGGATCAAGTAGGCTATCACGCCATGGAAGTTTGGGGTGGTGCTACCTTTGATGCTTGTTTAAGATTTCTTAATGAAGATCCATGGGAAAGATTAAGAACCATAAGAAAACATGTAAAAAATACAAAGTTACAAATGTTGTTGAGAGGGCAAAACCTATTAGGATATCGCCATTATGCTGACGATGTGGTTGAAGAATTCATTAAAAAAGCGATAAAAAATGGGATTGATATTATCCGTGTTTTTGATGCTCTAAATGATCCACGTAATATGCAAAAATCTATGGATGTGATTAAGGCAGAAGGCGGACATTGTCAGATTGCAATTTCATATGCGACTAGTAGAGTCCACAATGTTGATTATTTCGTGCAATTAATTCAAGACTTGGAAAAGATGGGTGCAGACTCAGTTTGTATTAAAGATATGTCCGGTATTTTGAAGCCTTATGATGCATACCATTTTATAAAAGCGATAAAAAATGTGACAGATTTACCGATTGAATTACATAATCACTGTACAAGTGGTGTTGCGTCCATGACAGTTTTAAAAGCGATTGAGGCAGGAGCTGATATTGTCGATACAGCAATATCGCCTTTCTCATCAGGAACAAGTCAGCCACCAACAGAAACGATTGTAGAAACTTTAGCTGGAACTGAATATGAGACTGATTTAGATATTTTAAAACTTCATGAAATTGCAGACCATTTTAAAGTGGTGAGAGATCAGTATTTAAACGAGGGCATACTCAGTCCAAAAGTCTTGTTTTTAGAACCAAGAACTTTACTGTATCAAGTGCCAGGTGGGATGTTGTCCAACTTGATTTCCCAACTTAAGGCGCTTAATGCTGAGGATAAGTTTGAAACCGTATTACGAGAGATTCCAAAAGTTAGAGAGGATTTAGGTTTTCCACCTTTAGTAACACCCATGAGCCAAATGGTAGGAACGCAAGCGGTCTTTAATGTGATCACAGGCGAAAGATACAAAATGGTGCCTGTTGAAATAAAAAGATACGTTAAAGGTTTGTATGGAAAGTCACCGGCACCTATTTCTGATGAAATTAGAAAGAAAATTATCGGAGATGATGAAGTAATTACTATCAGACCAGCAGATTTACTTGAAAACGAAATAGAAAAAGCACAAGAAGAAATTGGAACTTTGGCAGAATCTACTGAAGATGTATTATCTTATGTTTTGTTCCCACAAGTTGCAAAAGAGTTTATGGAGAACAGAAAGTTAGAGCAATATGATCAAGCAGAAGGGATCGTTGTTTAAATGATATCATCCGCTGATGATGGCTAAGGGTCTCTAAGGTTTATTTGGTCTATGATACGTCATTTGAAAGAAAGAACCCTGTTAATGTTTGTTATTAGAGTAAAAACATGATAAGCCCCATGAATCATAAAACATAGTGGTTAATGTTTTATGATTTATGGGGCATTTTACTAAAAATTGTCTGATGACTGGCAATACTAAAAGGCGTTTACTACCATACTTACGTGATTAGGAGTGTAAAACTCCTGGATAAGGGTTTCTAAAATTCTGTGGCTGTTTTAATGTGCCATATCAAGACAAAAGACCTATAGAGTTTAAAGAAATTTTTCTTTGATGACCTTCCAATAATTAAAAGTACCAAGACTTAACATGTTGATACACTTATCAGAAAGGGAAAAATTTGCATGGGTGACTTTATCAAAGTTAACTTGTTCACCATCTAAACTGAAGACGACTTTTTCAATATACTTATACTCAGGTACAATGACAATATGAAGTTCAGGGGGTACAATAACACTGGAAGATAAACATCGATACGCATTTGAATTAAGTGGAGCTATGGGAGTCACTTGCAATGTGTTAAGTGAAGGATATACAAGACTTCCACCGGCAGAGTAATTGTAAGCAGAACTACCCATAGGAGTAGAAACGATTATGCCATCACCACTAACAGTTTCTAAATGATTATAATCAATAAAGACATCTAGATGAATGGTTTTTGTCTGATCTCCCTTTAAAGCAATATCGTTAAGGGCATAGACAGTATGAATTTTATTTTCAGAACATATCTCGCATTGTAGCAGTGGAATCTGATTAATGGTATAATGACCATTGATATATTCTTTTGTAAAGTTAGGAATATCTGCAGGAGAAAGTTCTGGGTAAAAGCCAAGATTACCAGTATTGATGCCAATAATTGGAATTTCTGGAAATTGGTTATAGCGTAGACTTCTCAAAAAAGAACCATCACCACCAACTGATATGTTGAGGTCAGCATGAGGATCATAAACACTAGGAAGATGAAAATCATATACAGCTAATGCTTCTTTCAATTCTTGAGCAATTTCAAGAGAGTAATTATTAAGATTGTGGATGATATTGATTGTTTTCTTCTTTTTCATGAGGACTCCATGTAGTAGAATATTAGTAGATATTAGTTATTACTATCATATATGATAAGTCAAAAAAATTCAAATAGAGGTTTTCATCCATGAAAGATACTTTTCAATTTACCGTTCATCAAGAAGGTTACAGCGTGAGAGATTTTCTAGGAAAATACTACAAGTTTTCCTTTCGGTTATTACAAAAACTAGAAAAAGAAGGATTGGTGTCAGTTAACAACCAGCAAGCAATACTTCATCAAAAAATAAATCTTCATGACTCAATTAAAATCGATTTTTTGGATGAATATGAGGACATCCCTAGAAACCAGAGTACCCTTAGTATTTTGTATGAAGATATGGATTTGTTAGTCATAGATAAAGAACCTTATCAGGTCGTTCATCCAACAAAAACACATATTGATGATACGGTTGCCAATCGCGTGGCACATTATTTTGATCAAATAAAATTGAAAAGAAAAGTGAGGTTTATAAATAGATTAGACATGAACACCAGTGGGGTCTTGATGATTGCAAAAAATCCCTATGTGCATCATATCGTTTCTGAAGAGATGCGAAGTAATCGAGTGGAAAAGATTTATTT
>SKID01000282.1 GCA_007116605.1 Tissierellia bacterium | reverse complement strand
TGTTATTGCAATGGCTTTAGCTTGTGATCCAGAACTATTAATAGCTGATGAGCCGACAACTGCACTAGATGTTACGATACAAGCACAAGTGCTTGATATGATGGATGAATTAAAAGAAAAGCTTAACACGTCAATGATTCTGATTACTCACGACTTAGGAGTAGTCGCCCAAATTTGTGACAAAGTAGCGATTATGTATGCAGGAGAAATCATTGAAGTAGGAACAATAGAAGATATTTTTGAAGGGGAAAATCATCATCCTTATTTAGAGGGTTTGTTTGGTTCCATTCCAAATCTATTAGAGGCAACAAGAAGATTAAGTCCAATATCTGGTTTAATGCCAGATCCTACAGATTTACCAAAAGGGTGTAAATTTCATCCGAGATGTCCAAAATCCATGACAATTTGCCAAACAGATGTGCCAAAAGATATATCATTAGGGACGCACACGATCAAATGTCATTTGTATTCAACGGATTAGAAAATTAAGAAAAAGTAGATTATAGAAAACAACGTCTTCATTTTTCCTCCTATTAAGATAGCTATTTACAGTTAAGTGCCCTGTAAATAGCTATCAACAAATGAAAAAAAAAACTGAGGAGAACAAATGACACAACCATTAATAGAAGTCAAAAATTTAAAGAAATATTTCAATACACCTAACGGAAATCTTCATGCGGTTGACAACGTAAATCTCACCATTGAAAAGGGTAAGACCCTAGGAGTAGTAGGAGAATCCGGATGTGGAAAATCAACTCTAGGTCGACTAATGTTACGTTTGTTAGAACCAACAGATGGAGAAATTCTCTACAAAGGTCAAAATATACTAGATTATAAACATAACCAAATGAGAAATATGCGAAAAGAAATGCGAATTATTTTCCAAGATCCTTACTCATCCATTAATCCAAGAATGACAGTGAGTCAAATCATTGCAGAACCTATTATAGTCAATAAAATGTTCACAAATAAAAAAGATATTGAAAAAAAAGTCTTTAGCTTAATGGAAACGGTAGGATTAGCAGAAAGACTTGTCAATGCTTATCCCCATGAACTAGATGGTGGAAGAAGACAACGTATTGGTGTAGCGAGAGCTTTATCGGTTGACCCTGAGTTTATTGTCTGTGATGAACCAGTGTCAGCGCTAGATGTGAGTATTCAAGCACAAATACTCAACTTGATGATGGATTTACAAGAGCAAATGGGCTTAACTTATTTATTTATTACTCATGATTTATCCGTGGTTAAGCATATTTCAGATGAAATAGCCGTTATGTATTTGGGACAATGTGTAGAAAAGGCAAAAAGTTCAGAATTGTTTAAAAACCCCATACACCCATATACTCAAGCGTTACTTAGGGCTATTCCTGTTCCGGATTTACGCTATAAAGGCATGAAAAGAGCTATTCTAAAAGGAGAAGTCGCATCACCAATAAATCCAAAGCCAGGGTGTCGCTTTGCTTCAAGATGTCAGCAACAAACGGAGTTATGTATAGGTTATGACTATGAGTTAAAAGAAGTGGAAAAAGATCACTTTGTAGCTTGTCCATTGTGTCAATCATGTGGATAGTCTGAAGATTTTTAAAATAATCGTATAAGAGGTAAAGTCAATGGGAAAAATGATTCTAAAAAACTTAAATATAATATCTATGATTAATGAAAATTTATTAAAAAACTATGATATTGCAATCATAGATGACAGAATTGTTGAAATTGGACAAGGGTTAGTGGGTGATCAAGAAATTGATTGCACGGGCAAATATATGACACCGGGATTTACAGATATGCACATCCATACAAGCGGAGAAAACATTGAAGATATGTATTTGTGTATCGCCAATGGAATCACTAGTGTAAGGGTTATGTGGGGTTCTGAACAGGTGATTGAGTTAAGAGAAAAAGCAAAACAAAAAGACTTCATTTGTCCAATTATATATACTTCGACGCCAATTATTGATGGTAATCCACCAGTATTTGAGTCCATGATCGTCGTGGATACACCACAAAAAGCAAGAGAAGTCGTACTCGACGCAAAGGAAAAAGGTTATGACTTTATCAAAATATACAACAATTTACGGATGCCTGAATTTGAAGAAATTATCAAGACGGCAAAAGAAGTGAATATGGATGTGATTGGTCATAGACCGGTTGATGTTGGTACAAAAAGAGCAATTGAATATGGTCAATATTGTTTCGAGCATGAAAAATCCATACAAAGAGATTATCTTGAATTAGCAGCAAAAAAAGGGGTTTACTTCGACCCAACTTTTATCGTCAGCGAAGCGGGTAATATCATACAAGGTGGTGAGATAACAGATGAGCATTTCACAACAGGTTTGGCTGAATACGTTGATGCAAATACAATTAAAGGGTGGAAAGAAAGTATTGAGTTTTTTAAAGACTATGATTTTAAGCTAGATAGAACCCATGAAGAATATCTAGAAGATATGCTGATATTTTATAAAGCTGGAGGCAAACTTCTAACAGGGACGGACCCAGGAATGCCACTAGTGATCCATGGATTTCAGTTACATGATGAATTT
>SKID01000113.1 GCA_007116605.1 Tissierellia bacterium | reverse complement strand
TGAATATAACTCATAAAACCTCCTCATCGTTAGCTTTCGCTAGCAGTTAATTAATTATATCAAAAAAAAAGAGGGATAACATAAAATATTTTAAAAATAGCAATAACTTTATTAAATGACTCATGCGGCTAAGCTGTTTAGTTGATGACTTACGGACCTAAGACTGCCAAAGTTAAAGGTGGAGATCAGTTATTAGAGTCCTTTTGACCATAATCAAAAAGAGCACCGTGTCTGAAAAAAGTAGCGATTGAGTAATGAGATATTACCAAAAATTAATAAAAAAAAGCTTTTCTTTTTTCAATTTAGCAGTACAATAGTAATGTTGAAAAAATGAAAGGATGTTAATGATGATAACAACTGTAACAACATGCTCACTACATGGACTAGAAGGCAATAAAATAATCGTTGAAACAGATCTATCTAATGGATTACCTATTTTTCAAATTGTAGGTCTACCAGATGCTTCAATTAAAGAATCAAAAGATAGAGTAAGAGCCGCTTTAGTGAATTCGGGTTTTCAATTTCCCTTATCACGAATCACAGTCAATTTATCGCCTGCTTCAGTCAAAAAAGAAGGCTCTCAATTAGATTTACCCATTGCTTTAGGAATTTTATCTTCCATAGGTGAAATACCCTTATTAAATAATGAGAAGACATGCATTCTAGGAGAATTGTCATTAGATGGACATATTCAAGGAATTAATGGGATTTTGCCTATGGTTGTTGCAATGCGAAAGTTAGATTATAAAGATTTTTTTATACCTGAAGATAATCTTAAAGAATGTGCATATATTCAAGATGTAAACATTTATGGCTTTCAATCTCTAAAGGAGATTGTCGAGCATATTAATGGAAGGCAAGTTTTAAATCCAGTAATGCCAGCTGACTTTGTTAGCCAAGAGCAAAAAAGCCATTTATGTTTTAGCGATGTGAAAGGACAAGAAGTTTTTAAACGAGTCATGGAAATCGGTGCTGCAGGATTTCATAATATATTGATGATTGGGTCGCCTGGAACAGGAAAAACAATGGTGGCAAAAAGAATGCCTAGTATTTTACCTGAGTTGACCTTTGAAGAAGCTTTAGAAATCACCAATATTTATAGTGTAGCAGGACTGAATAAAGAGCATGACTTGATTAGAGTAAGACCTTTTCGATCACCCCATCATACCACAAGTCAAGTAGCCTTAATCGGTGGTGGGAGAATTCCCATGCCAGGTGAGGTTTCTTTGGCTCATCATGGTGTGTTGTTTTTAGATGAGTTACCAGAGTTTAGTAAAAATGCATTAGAAGTGCTGAGACAACCTATGGAAGATGGTGTGGTCACCATTTCAAGAGCTTACGGCACATTAAAGTATCCTTCTAAATTTATGCTTGTTGCGTCGATGAATCCTTGCCCTTGTGGTTTTTATGGTGATCCAAGAAAATCTTGTCAATGTTCAGTGCATCAAATTCAGCAATATTTAAATAAGGTATCAGGACCTTTGCTAGATCGAATTGATATGCAAATTGAAGCATCACCCATTAGTTATGAGGAGTTACATGAAACACACTCTTCAGAAACATCAGTGACTATTCGACAAAGAGTCAATCAAGCACGAGAGATTCAAAAAAGCAGATATCTTTCTATGGGAATGACAGCCAATAGTCATTTATTGCCAGGTCAGCTAAAAAAATATTGCAAAATGACTTTAGAAGCTGAGCAATTATTGAAAGAAGCTTATAAAAAAATGGCCTTGAGTTTAAGAGCTTATCATAAGGTGATTAAAGTAGCACGAACCATTGCAGACTTAGAGGGTAAGGATAAAATCAGTCAAAAACATGTAGGAGAAGCCATACAATATCGTGGTATCTCCAAAAAGTACTGGGGTTGAGATTTTAAAAAAAACTTTACATTATTATATAGGTATGATAATAATAGTAATTAGGTTAATGGAGCTAAGATGGATAATACAACATTATACTATTTGACATTGAATCATTGTCTAGGACCTAACAATCAAATGATTAGGAAAATAAGAGAAGAAATAGATTTTAACACACCTTTTGTAGGAGAAAACTTTTTATACCAGGTCAGGTCACTAGAGTGTTTAAAAGATGAACACATTAAAACCTTAAAGCATTTTATTATGTCAGAAGAGCTTAATCATTGCATTGAGCGTTTAAAAAAAGAAAATGTGGATACGATCAATATCGAATCGAAAAGATATCCACACAAATTAACAAGACTCATAGACCCACCCACCTTACTCTATGTAAAAGGGGATTTAAGCAGATTAGAATCATCAATTAATTTAGCAATCGTTGGATCTAGAAAAGCCACCTCTTATGGTCGATGGTGTGCAGAAGGAATGACCCAGCAATTGGTGTATCAAGGGATTCAAATTATAAGTGGATTAGCCACAGGAATTGATACTATGGCTCATCAAACAGCTTTAAGCCACAAGGGATATACTATCGGGGTCTTAGGCAATGGGATTGATATCAGATATCCTAAGAAAAACCATAAATTATATGATGAAATCATGTTAAAGGGTGCTCTTGTCACAG
>SKID01000242.1 GCA_007116605.1 Tissierellia bacterium | reverse complement strand
TAATCCGTGTGCAACAGCTTGTCATTTTGATGCCATTGAAATTGGTCATAATATTAATCATATTCCCCAATTAAAGGCCAATCTTTGCTCAGGCTGTGGATTATGTCTTGCTCACTGTCCAGGACTTGCCATCATGATTGTAGATGGCTCCAAAGACGAAACGATGCTTCACTTTACTATACCTTATGAATGCTTACCTGTACCTGAAAAAGGGGAATGGGTAGACGCTCTTGACCGAACAGGTCAATGTCTTGGAAAAGCAAAAGTTGTCAAAGTGAAGAAGACACAACACAATCCCAAGACTTTATTAGTTACATTACAAGTACCAGAGGAATGGCTTTTTACATTTAGAAATATTTTAGTGGGAGGTCAATATGAGTCATAAAGAGGTCTTAATTTGTCGATGTTCAGATGTTACTTTAGAAGAGCTTCGTGCACTCATAGAGGAAGGATACCATACCTTTGAAGAATTAAAGCGTATTACTAGAATTGGAATGGGTCCTTGCCAAGGTAAAACTTGCGGTCACCTTGTTTTAAGAGAGTTAAGTCATTGTACTGGAAAGAGCATTGATGAACTTAGAATGCAACAAAGCAGACCTCCAGGAGTGGGTGTGAAGCTCAGTTTAATTGCTAAGGAGGCAGAGACAAATGGTGAATAAAGCGTCAGTGGTCATTATTGGTGCAGGCATATCAGGGTGTTCTATTGCTTATCATCTTGCAGAAAAAGGAATGAAAGATATTGTCGTAGTTGATAAAAGCTATATATCAAGTGGCGCAACAGGACGGTGTGGTGCAGGTGTTCGCATGCAGTGGGGCACGAAAATGAACTGTTTGTTAGCCAAAAAAAGCATTGAATTTTATGAGCATGCTGATGAGATTCTTGAATACAAGAGAGGGGTTCACTTTCATCAGGGAGGCTATTTATTGCTAGCCTACAGCGAAAAAGAGCTAGCCCAGTTTAAACTCAATGTTAAATTACAAAACAGTGTAGGCATTCCCTCAAAAATAGTGACTGTAAAAGAAGCGAAAGAAATAGTACCCCATCTTAACACTCAAGGTCTTTATGGGGGTGCTTTTTGCAAAAGAGATGGATTTTTGGATCCTTTTTTGACAACGGATGCGTTTTATCTAGCGGCCAAAAGAAGAGGTGTCAAGTTCTTGACATACACTCAGGTGAGAGATATTGTAACTGAAAAAGGAACAGTGAGTATTGTTAAAACCGATAAAGGAGACATTCACACTGAAATGGTTGTGAATGCATCAGGGGGTTATGCACAAGAAATTGCAAAAATTTTAGGCATTAATATGCCTGTTTATTCAAGACGTCATCAAATTCTAGTAACTGAACCAGTAGAACATGTTCAAGGCCCGATGGTCATGTCATTTTCAAAGAATTTTTACTGTCAACAAAATCCAAAAGGTCCCTTTATTATGGGGCGCGGAGATGACTTGGAACCAACAGACTTATCGATTCAGTCTAGTTGGCAATTCCTTGAGAAAATGGCAAAGACAATTCAGCATGTGTTGCCACCAGTCAGTGATTTAAGAGTCATACGGCAATGGGCGGGTCTATATAATATGACACCTGATAAGCAACCTATCTATGGTACAGTAGAAGGGATTAAAGGGTATTACCAAGCATTGGGATTTAGTGGTCATGGTTTTATGTTAGGACCTTTAACAGGAATGATTATGTCTGAAATGATTTTAGGTCTTCCACATGAAATCGATATTAGTCCATTATCTTTAGCAAGGTTTGAGCGAGGAGACTTAATTCTTGAACCCTCAGTGGTATGATGATACAATGTTTTTGAAATCATGTTTCAATGCGTAATGATTTTTAGGAGGTGCCTATGAAAAGGTTAATCAAAGATGAGCGATTGTGTATTGGTTGTGGTGAATGCGAGAAGAAGTGCGCGACAGCCTATTTTAAAGAAGACAAGGCGGAAAAATCAAGAATACGATTAGAAAAGCTTGAACATTGGAATCGCTTGACTATTTGTACTCAATGTGGTGTGTGTGCTGAAGTATGTCCCACATTGGCATTAAAAAAAGATATAGTGGGTGTGGTTAGATTAAACAAAAAAGATTGCGTGGGTTGTTTTATGTGTGTTGGATTTTGTCCAGAAGAGGCGATGATGCAACATGATGATGAAAGAGAACCTTTTAAGTGTATCGCCTGCGGATTATGTACCCAGGTGTGCCCGACAGGTGCAATCACCATACGTGAGTTTTAGGAGGGATGATATGAATGTACAGGAACTAAAAAACCATCACAAGCAACTATGTCAATATGCGTACGATAAAAAAACACTGCATAGAGGATATACTGATAAAACTTTATATGTTAATTTAGAAAACCCAATGATAAAAGAAAAAGAAGTCTCTCAAGAAATGAAAGCTACATTTATTGGGGGAAAAGGCTATGGAATGAGATATTTATGGGATGCAGTTAATCCAGATACGAAATGGGATTCACAAGAAAATGAAATTGTCATTGCAGTGGGTCCTATAGGTGGAATAACCCAATATCCTGGATCCGGAAAAAGCTTA
>SKID01000318.1 GCA_007116605.1 Tissierellia bacterium | reverse complement strand
TATATTGCTTAGGATCTTGTGTTTGATACACTTTTTTAGCTTTTCCTTCGTAAATCATTTGCAACTTTTCCATCTTAACTCCTTTATCACTTTATAGGATTGTTTATTGATAATATTGAATGCCGGCTTCAAATAATTGTTGATCAAAATCACCGGTCATATTTTTATAGAGATGGTGACCTATTCTTTCTGAGTGGGCCATTTTTCCTAAGACTCTGCCGTCTGGACTTGTAACTGCCTCAATGCCATGAATAGAGCCATTGGGGTTGTATCGACCATCATGGGTGACTTGTCCTTGAGGATTGACATACTGGGCACTAATTTGTCCATGGGCTTCTAATCGTTGCAACCAAGCTTCATTAGCTACAAATCGACCTTCTCCATGAGAGACAGGCAAAGCATACACATCCCCTACTTGGCAAAGACTTAACCAAGGGGACAAATTTGAAGTGATGCGGGTATCTACAAATCTAGAAATATGTCTCCCTATAGCATTATAGGTCAAAGTGGGTGCATCTGCTTCTAATTCTCTGATTTCCCCATATTGGATTAATCCTAATTTAATGAGTGCTTGAAAGCCATTACAGATCCCAATCATTAAGCCATCTCTTGCTTTTAACAATTCCATGACTTCTTGGCTAATCCGTGGATTTTTAAAGACGGCTGTAATAAACTTGCCTGAACCTTCTGGTTCATCTCCTGCGCTAAAGCCCCCTGGAATGGCAATGATTTGACTCTCTTTTATTTGCTGGGCCATTGCTTGAATAGACTCTTGAATGCCTTGATCTGTTAAGTTTTTAAAGACAAATTGTGTCACTTGTCCCCCTGCTTCTTCAAAGACTTTTTGCGTGTCATATTCACAATTGGTCCCTGGGAATACGGGAATAAATACTTTTGGCTTAGCGACGGTTATTTTTCTTTTAATTTTAGGTCCTTGATGATATAAAAAGGTCTTGGGTGTTTCTTTAATATCCACTTTTACAGGAAAGACTTCAGCTAAAGGCTGTGTCCATGCTTGTAAAGCTTCCTCTAGGGCAATTCTCGTATCATGGTACTGAATATGGGGTTCTTGTATAGTGTGCCCTAGAACTTGAGCTATCTCATGTAAGTTTTCTGGTCCTTGACGAAAAGCAATCACTAGGTCTCCATAAGCTGTGTCAAATAGGGAATCCCCATCAAATCGGTCATCAAATTTAAAGCCAATGGTATTGCCAAAAGTCATTTTGCTAATGGCTGCTACTAGACCGCCAAATCCTACAGTATGGACGGCTGAGACTAGCCCTTGCTGGATCCATTGGTATAGTTTTTCATATTTAAATTTAAGATCATCATAGTCCGGCTGCAGCCAATGATTGCGCTTGATGGTTAAATGAGCCACCATTTGATTAGGGGCTTTAAACTCGGCAGATAATAAGTGCCCCGCTTGGCCTGTGGTCACTGCAAAAGACACTAAAGTAGGAGGCACATGCCTGTCTTTAAAGGTCCCTGACATACTATCTTTTCCGCCGATAGCTGGTGCTTCTAATGCCATTTGAGCTTTGTAAGCCCCTAATAGTGCTGCTAAGGGCTTACCCCATTTGACTGGGTCTTCTCCTAATTTCTCATAATATTCTTGGAAGGATAATCTGGCTTTTTGGTAGTCTCCTCCCATAGCCAGTAGTTTGGCTAAACTGTGAATCACTGCATATTGAGCACCAATGTAGGGGCTCCATTGGGATAAATAAGGATCGAATCCATGGGCCATTAAACTGCACGTGTTAGTATCTCCTTGTAATAAGGGGATTTTAGCAGCCATCCCTTCTGCTGGCGTCAACTGATGTTTACCACCAAAGGGCATGAATACTGTCCCACTTCCTATGGATGCATCAAATTTTTCCACAAGACCTTGTTGTCCTGCCACATTTAAATCAGACAATTGCTTTAACCAATCTTGTTTCAAAGTTTCTGCTTGGTAAGGTTTTTTTCTAAAAGGGTTTGCCCTTGTAGATGCTTCAGGTTCTTTTAAATAAGCGGTGCGTTTTTGGGATACGCCGTTGGTGTCTAAAAAGGCTCTGGAAATATTAAGAATGGATTGTCCTCTCCATTGCATCACTAGTCTGCCCGTATCCGTCACTGTGGCCACAATAGCTGTTTCTAAGTTTTCTTCATGGGCTAATTGTCTAAATCTTTCCACATCCTTAGGAGATAAGACCACTGCCATACGCTCTTGGGACTCAGAAATGGCAATTTCTGTACCATCTAGTCCTTCGTATTTTCTTGGCACTTGGTCTAAATCAATATGTAGACTGTTAGCTAACTCACCGATAGCCACGGATACACCACCGGCACCAAAATCATTACATTTTTTTATTAGACGACTGACTTCCGCATTTCGGAAGAGTCTTTGGATTTTTCTTTCTTCAGGTGCATTTCCTTTTTGAACTTCTGAACCACATTGGAGGATGGATTCTTCGTCATGTTCTTTAGAAGATCCTGTTGCGCCACCACAGCCATCTCGACCCGTACGACCACCTACTAATACAATAAGGTCATCTGTTGCTGGCTTAAGACGCATCACTT
>SKID01000255.1 GCA_007116605.1 Tissierellia bacterium | reverse complement strand
TTCAGAAGATCCCAGTATTTGTGTGATAACACCTTCTGGGTTCTTTCGTTTTTGAGGCCATTCAGTAATTTTTACCACAACTTTTTGACCTTCCTTAGCACCTTTGAAATCTGATTTTGCTACGAATATATCTTGTGATATTCTCCTGTCATCTGGTAAAACAAAACCAAAATTACGCGTTTCTTGAAAGACACCTATCACCTGATGATTGGCTCTCTCAATAATCCTGATCACTTTTCCTTCTGTTTTTTTCAAATCATGGGTGCTTTTCATGGGTCTTACTACAACTCGGTCACCATGCATGGCACCGTTTAAATCTACTGGTGCAATGAAAATATCTTCTTTTTTCCGATCTTCTGGTATAAAAAAACCAAAACCTTTTGGAGAGCCTTGTATCGTTCCAATTAAAAGGTTCATTTTTGAAGGAATTGCATAGCGCTCATTCCTTGTTTTAATAACTCTCCCCTCAGCTTCTAATTCAGAAAGTATTGTAAGTATTTCCTTCTTTAAATCTTTTGAGGTATTCAGTTCTTTAAGAATCTCCCCAATTAACATGGGTTTATAAGCGTCTTCGCTCATAAATGCTACAATCTTGTCTTTAATGGACATTGTCTCTCCTTTGTTTATTGCAATTTGTTCTTTTTAGCTAAATTATTAATCAAATCCACATCATAGTGAGTCATATTCTTCTGCTTTTGCTGATGACGTCTTTCTGCAATTTCAATTAGATTAGAGATTAATTCCATAAATGGCATCCCTGAAGGCTCCCATAAATAAAAGGCTGCTGATCCTGGAACAGTATTTATTTCATTTACAAATATTTGATCATGACTGATTAAAAAATCTACCCTGGCCACACCTGCGGCTTCAATGCTCTCAAATGCTTTCTTTGCCATTTCTTGTATTTTCCTTGCTTGCTCCTGCTCTAGATTAGCTGGGATTTTTCTTTTATTTTGTCCAGCTTTATCTGATTTAGGGCCGTTTTTATTTAAATATTTATCTTCAAATTTTAAAAACTCTTCCCAACCAATGGGTTCTTCACACAAGGATGCTTGTATATCTTTTTCAAAGCCTAAAACTGAACAATTAATTTCTCTTGGATCTTCAATGTATTTTTCAACAATAATTTTTTTGTCATAGTGTCCTGCCACCTCTATCCATTTTAACACTTCTTGTTTATCATTGGCTTTATTAATCCCTATACTAGATCCTAAATTTGCAGGCTTAACCATTAGTGGATAGCCTAGTGCTTCTATTTTTTCTAGCACTATCTCTTGATTGTTTTCAAATTCAGATCTATAAAACCACTGATAAGGTACAATAGGCATATGATAGGCTTGAAAAATCTGTTTCATGCACACCTTATCCATACCAATGGCTGAAGATTTCATATCAGAAAAACAATAAGGAACATTGCACATTTCTAAAAATCCTTGTAATGCACCATCTTCCATCATGGTACCATGTCCAGCAGGTATAATCACATCCAAAAAAACAGGCTCTTTCTTTTTACTAAATAATTTACCTTTTCCACTAGTTTCAGCAGTTAAGATTAACTTAGCTGGATGATTTGGATCAAACCAAGGTATCACCCGATCTAAATCTCGATCCTTTTTCTTCTTGTATGTTTCAATGTTTGATAGGATATCTCCTATATGCCATTGCCCTTTTTCATCTATATAGATAATGCTCGGATCAAATTTTTTTTTGTCAATATTATCATATATTTGTAATCCAGTAATGATTGATACTTCATGCTCTACGGAGGGTCCTCCAATTATAATCCCAACTTTCTTCATTTTGTCCTTCCTATGTGATTATTTTACATTTATTTTTTAATTTTGAAAACTTATCTATCAATATTACTCACTATAGGTGTCTGGTAAATCATTTTCAAACAAGACCACATCTTTAGGACGTAATATTTCCTTCATTAGATTTTGAGATTCTTCTAGTGTTTTTACCACATGCAGATTATTTGGATTAAATCCAGCTTCAAGCAAACCTTCTTGAATCGGTTGTGTGCGTTTAACTCCTACTAGAATGACAATATCACAAACCGATGCCATTTTTGTCCCTAAAACTTTATTCTCTTGATATTCTAATGGTCCTAACTCTACCATTCCAGGTGTCACCATGACTTTTCTGTACCCATCGAAACTAGATAAAACTTGTAAAGCTGCTTCTGCACCGTCTGGATTTGAATTGAATGAATCATCTATAACGATGACACCTGTGCCTGGATCTATGAGCTGCAATCGATGTTCCACAGGTTCAATTTTTTCAATACCACTTGCAATCTGTACTAAACTCATATCCATGACTACGGCAACTGCTACACCCGCTAAAATATTTTGAATATTGTGTTCTCCTAATAAAACTGTTTTACATTCTACAGTCCCTTTTTCTTTAACATGCAAAGTGAAAGTGGCTCCGTCAGAAGTAGACCGGATGTTGTCTGCATAGATATCAACTTTACTCTTGTTTTTTAATCCATAATTTATTTTTCGGATATAGGTTCTGTCTGATAACTTTTGTACATACTCATTGTCATAATTAA
>SKID01000056.1 GCA_007116605.1 Tissierellia bacterium | reverse complement strand
TTTAATATCAATCATACATCAAAACTTATTTTTAATCAATTACTTTATCCAATGACTAACTGTGTTTATGGATCCCACAGCAAGGCCACGAGTTTTTCTGTCGTATTTTTTATAGTGGTCACAAATATTCACGTGATGTTTCGAAGACCCTCTGAATCTGAGAGTTCTTTTAATTTAAAAGAATGGTTTAATGAACTCTTATCCACCAAAAAAAGGATCTACCTAATGGTAAATCCCAAATTAATCTATCTATTCATTTATTTTTTCTTCATCTAATCTAAGTGAAAAATCAGCTAACAAATCCTTGATTCGTTTTCGTTTCATGCTATCGGATTTACCATATTCTTTTAAAAAGAAAATTCTTTCAAGTGCATCCGCATCTTTTAAAGCTTCTAGATAAACATCTTCATCTACATCTTTTTTCTTGGAATGTCTAGAAATACACCGATAAGCAATTTGTATTTCATCTTCATCAAAAAGACCTGAGTCCTTCAATATTCTTTCAGCCATTAAAGCGCCTGTTAGTCCATGACCTTTTGTATAATCATCATTAGCTATTCTACCGATATCATGAAGTAAGCCAATGACAAAGCCTAATTCTGCATTGAGTTTTCTCGCGTGAAAGGTTGCTGCTGTCATGTAAGCTACACCATAGGTATGAATGATTTCATCAAAACTGCCATCATCAAAAACATACCCCATATCATTGACTAACATGATGTTTTTGTTCATTATATTCATTACATGTAATATTCGATCCATCTAATCACCTTACTAAGCTTTATCTATTGAGCCAAAAATCATCATTTTTTCTTTAACTGTTTGCTTGATTGCTTCAAATCCAGGTGCCAATACTTTTCTTGGATCATATCCTTTACCTTGTAAATCTTTTCCTGCATCAAAATATTTTCTTGTGGCTTCAGTAAAAGCGATTTGGCACTCTGTGTTCACATTAATTTTAGATACACCTAAACCAATTGCCTGTTTAACCATTTCAGTAGGAATTCCTGTTCCTCCATGCAATACTAAAGGCATTTCTCCTGTTAAGTCTTTTATTTGACCCAGTACTTCAAAATTTAGCCCTGCCCAGTTTTCTGGATACTTACCATGAATATTACCAATACCTGCAGCTAACATATCTATACCCAAATCTGCGATCATTTTACATTCTTTTGGATCTGCTATTTCTCCTGAACCAGTCACGCCATCTTCTTCGCCACCAATGGCCCCTACTTCTGCTTCTACTGAAATGCCTCTTTCTTTGGCCGCTGCAATAATTTCTTTTGTTTTTTGAATATTTTCTTCTATAGTGTAATGAGATCCATCAAACATAACTGAAGTGAATCCCGAATCCATGGCCTTTAGTGCACCCTCATAACTACCGTGGTCTAAGTGGATTGATACAGGTACTATAATACTCATGTCTTCTATCATGCCTTTAACCATGCCAACTACTGAACGATAGCCACCCATGTATTTACCTGCACCCTCAGAGACCCCTAAGATAACGGGTGAACTATTTTCTTGTGCCGTTTGTAAAATTGCCTTAGTCCATTCTAAATTATTGATATTAAACTGACCAACTGCATATTGTCCTTGCAATGCATCTTGTAACATTTTTTTTGATGATACTAGCATTTTGTACCTCCATCTATATGAATGTATTTATTAACCGATATCATTATATCATCTGATGCAATCCTTTTCTACTAAGAAGTATGATTTTAATCCCTGATTTTTGTTTGATTTTTTTGATTTCTTTTTTATAAAACGTAAATATAATAAAAGACACCGATTGAGTGCCTTTTATTATGTATTATTTTAGACTATTTCCCAGAAAATTTTGCTTCTCTTTTTTCAACGAAGGCTGTCATCCCTTCTTTTTGATCTTGAGTCGCAAAACATAATCCAACTAAATCTTTTTCTAACTCTAAAGCATTATTTAAATCTAGGTCAGCACCCTTATTAATAGCAATTTTAGCATATTTGATTGCGAGTGGGCCTTTTTGAATGATTTGCTTCATCATTTCAGTTGCTTCAGATATTAGTTCATCCTGTAATACCACTTTATTAGCAAGACCAATTTTCTCTGCTTCATTAGCATTAATAAAATTGCCTGTGAAAATTAATTCTTTTGCTTTCCCTGGTCCAAGTAATCTCGTTAATCTTTGTGTCCCACCAAAACAAGGAATAATACCTAAGTTAACCTCTGGCTGTCCAAACACAGCTTTTTCACCTGCTATTCTAATATCACAAGCCAGACACAATTCACTTCCTCCACCTAATGCATAGCCGTTAACTGCTGCAATCACGGGTTTGTCTAGAGATTCAAGTTTATTAAAAACACCTTGAGCATAACCTGCATAATCTCTTCCTTGTTCACTGCTATAGTCTTTCATTTGAACAATATCTGCACCTGCAACAAAGGCCTTGCCTGAACCCGTAATGATTAAACCTTTGATTTCTGCTGTAATTGAAACATAATCAATCGCCTTAATCAACTCTTCTAATGTATCATTGTTTAAAGCATTAAGGGCTTTAGGTCTATTCATTGTAATGAA
>SKID01000206.1 GCA_007116605.1 Tissierellia bacterium | reverse complement strand
CCAATTAATCCGTTTTCTGATTGGAAGTAAACAGTCACATCTTCAGGAATATAATTAGCTACCATTGTTGGAAGACCAATACCTAAGTTGACTAAGTCTCCATCCTTTAATTCTTGAGCGACACGTTTGGCGATGACCGCTTTTACTTGGTTTTTATCTAGTGCCATTATTTGTCACCTCCTACAATGTAATTGACAAATGTAAAGGGTGTTGCAACACAATTCGGATCTAAATCTCCAATTTCAACCACTTCTTCTGCTTCGACAATCACTGTTTCAGCTGCCATTGCCATCAATGGATTAAAGTTTCTTGTTGTCGCGTTATAAATGACATTACCCATTTTGTCAACTTTTGAACCACCAATTAAAGCAACATCTGCTTTTAAAGGTGTTTCTAGTAGATAAATTTGTCCATCTACCTTGATACGTTGTTTTTCGTTTTCAGCTTCTGTGCCTATACCTGTTGGCGTTAAAACGCCGCCTAATCCAAAGCCACCACATCGCACTCTTTCTGCCAGCGTTCCTTGTGGGACAAGTTCTACTTCTGTTTCACCAGCGTTCATTTGACGCCCTGTTTCAGGGTTTGTGCCGATGTGTGATACGATAACTTTTTTAAATTGCTTATTAACAATAAGTTTTCCAACCGTTTTGTCTGGAAAAGATGTGTCATTACAGATCAAAGTTAAGTCTTTAACACCACTTTCTGCTAATGCATCTAGCAATTTGATGGGCGAACCACATCCTAAAAATCCGCCTACCATGACAGTCATGCCATCTTTTACTTTTGATACTGCTTCTTCAATTGAGATGATTTTGTTCAAGGTGATACCTCCTTATCAATTATCTTTCTACGATTAGAGATGTTCCCATACCACCACCGATACATAATGTGGCTAATCCTTTTTTCGCATCTCGCTTTTTCATTTCATATAATAATGTTACCAATACTCTTGCGCCAGAAGCACCTATTGGGTGACCTAATGCAATGGCTCCACCATTAACATTAACGATTTCTGGATTAAGTCCTAAATCTCTTACAACAGCTAATGATTGAACGGCAAATGCTTCGTTAGCTTCAATTAAATCTAAATCATCTACAGTCCATCCCAATTTATCTAAGGCTTTTTTAGTTGCTGGAACAGGACCAATTCCCATGATTGTAGGATCAACACCGCCGTTAGCAAAGCTCTTAATGGTAGCTAATGGCTCGACTCCTAATTTTTCTGCAGCTTCTTTGCTCATAACAACTAGCATAGCTGCTCCGTCATTTATACCAGAAGCATTAGCGGCAGTAACACTACCATCTTTTTTAAATGCAGGTCTTACTTTTGTAAATTTATCAATGGTTGCCCCATGTCTAGGGAATTCATCAGTGTCTACGATAACAGGATCGCCTTTTCTTTGTGGAACAGGAACTGGAACGATTTCATCATTAAATCTTCCTGATTTTTGAGCAGCTTCAGCTTTGTTTTGGCTAGATACTGCAAATGCGTCCTGCTCTTCTTTAGAAATATTCCATTGTTCAGCAATATTTTCAGCAGTAATTCCCATATGATACTTGTTATAAATATCAGTTAAACCATCATGAACCATATAGTCGATGACTTTGCCATCGCCCATTCTTTGTCCCCAACGGCCATTTGGCAATAAGTAAGGTGCGTCACTCATGTTTTCTGTTCCGCCACATAAAACGATTTCACAATCGCCATTTTCAATAAATTGCTGCGCTAAACTAACTGCTCTTAAACCAGAACCGCATACTTTATTAATGGTCATTCCTGTAATTTCTTTTGGAACACCTGCACCAAGAGCAACCTGTCGTGCAACGTTTTGTCCTAGACCTGCGCCTAATACATTACCGATAACGTATTCATCAACCATATCAGGAGTGATTTTTGCTCTCTTCATGGCTTCTTTAGCAGCAACAACGCCTAGCTCCACTGCAGAAACTTTTGACAAACTTCCTCCATAGACACCAATTGGCGTTCTAACAGCTGATGCAATTACAACTTCTCTTTTCATATTGAATGTTCCTCCCATTTTTCAATTTGATAATATATAAAGCAATATTCGTGCCAACAATTAAATTGCTGAGAAAAAATTTTAAGACGACCATATCAAGGGATGTGTTGAATAGTTTTTTTATCAAACAAAAAGATATATGCAATTATGCGCAAAACAACTAAATATTGTTTGCAAGAATGCATAATAAACGATATAATTAACAGGACTCTTAGATTCAGATGGCGTTTAAAACGCTACTTGAATGTTAGACCGTTATCCAGAAATTTTCAGTACTTATCGCCCGCTTTCAGAAGTGGGAGTCTTAGCAACTATAGTCATCGGATAAAACAAGTGGAGGGGCTTATGGATCGAATAAAAGAAAACCTTAATTTTAAGCTATTGTATTTTAGTTATGTGATTACAGATGATAAATACAATATTAAGGAATATGATGATAGCTTTTATCATTTTACTAGAAAAAATGAAGATATTAAAAACAGAAAGTTGACAGTGCATTTTCATGAAATTCGTTATGAATATTTCAATCAGTTTTATGGAGTTG
>SKID01000315.1 GCA_007116605.1 Tissierellia bacterium | reverse complement strand
TATTTAAAAAGAGCGGGGCTTGATTATTGGCATCTGACGACTATTTTTTATTATGACAGTCTTCTAGATTTGATTAATGAAAAAGGTGCTGAAAATTTTTATTTTGTGACGACTAAAGGAAATAGCTATTATACAGAATTCAATTATACAGAGGATACCTTTTTTGTTTTTGGTAAAGAAACAAAAGGATTGCCGGAATACATACATGAACAATTTCCAGATGCTCGTATTAGGATTCCTATGGTGGAGCATGAACAAGCTAGGTCATTAAATCTTTCAAATTCAGTGAATATCGTTTTATATGAAGCATTAAGACAAACCGGATTTAAAAATTTGTATTAAAGGATAAATCATGGTTATTGGAATAGGAATGATAGGTGGATTAGGGCTGTTCATATTTGGTATGATATTCATGAGTGATGCATTGCAAAGGGTAGCAGGGTCAAAATTAAAAGATGGTCTTTCTAAATTAACCCATACTAAAATGCGTGCTATTATTTTGGGAATTATTGTAACCATGATGATACAAAGCTCTTCGGCTACAACGGTGATGACTGTGGGGTTTGTTAATGCCGGTATCATGAGTTTATACCAAGCTATTGGCATTATAATGGGTGCAAATATTGGAACGACTTTTGTGACTCAATTAATATCTTTTAACTTTGAAATGTTTGCTCCTCTTATAGTAGGATTAGGGGTGTTGTTCTATGTTGTTAATAGGAATAAGACATTTAAGGATAGCGCTAATATTTTTATAGGATTTGGAATATTGTTATTAGGGATGGCACTCATGAAAGAGTCTATTTCCCCACTTAGAGATGCCCCCATATTTGTTCAGCTGGTGACCCAATTTAACAATCCACTAATAGGGTTAATGGTGGGCTTATTGATGACTGCCATGTTACAAAGTTCTGCTGCTACAGCAGGGATGTTGATAGCATTAGCAGGGAGTGGTATGATTAATATCAATATGGCTTTTCCGGTATTACTAGGATCTAATGTTGGAACATGTGTAACAGCCTTATTATCTAGTATTGGTGCTAATCCAACAGCAAAAAAAGCGGCAGTGATTCATATTTTAATCAAAGTTATTGGAGCTTTTATTTTTCTGATTTATTTTAGATTTCCAGTTCAAGCATTTGTTGAATGGCTCACTCCATTACGTGTTGAAAGACAGATAGCCAATGCAAATACTTTGTTTAATCTATTGAATGTCATGGCGCTGTATCCTTTTACCAATCAAATTGTAGGATTGTCTCATAAAATTATCAAAGGTGAAGATCCGATTAAGCAAAAGACATTAAAATATGTCAATGATGAGTTACTAAATACACCAGATATTGCCATCACTCAGATGAAAAAGGAAGTCATTAGGCTATTTGATTTGGTGGAAAAACAATTAAAACTTTCTGGTAAAGCGCTGATACACAAGGATTTAAGTCTATGTCAGCAAATATTTGATCGGGAGGAAAAAATTAATGAGATCGAAAATACCTTGTTCGAATACATCATTAAAATCACATCAACTGATTTGAAAAGCTCACAGATAGATCAGATCACTTTAATATCTAAAATGATTACTGATTTAGAAAGAGTAGCCGATTTAGCTGAAAACCTAGCGGAGTTAACATCTGTAAAAGATAAAAACAAAATGGTTTTTTCATCCCAGGCTTTAGAAGATTTAAAAATCTTGCAAAGTAAAATAGAAGATTTGTTTTTTATGACTCGCCATGTTTATGAAGAGGATGATTTGTCTCGGTATGATGAAATCAAATCACTAAGAGTTGACATTGACGAAAAAATTGATCAATTTCAACACAATCATATTAATCGAATTCAACAAAATCAGTTTTTATTGCAATCAGAAATCATATTTCTGGATGCTTTAAATAATATGGAAAGAATCACCAATCATTCAATGAATATTTTAAACGCCATCTCTAGAGCCTATCGAGACTTGGAGAAGAAATAGGAGGGAGCATGAGTATTTTATTTGGATTAGCCGGGGGATTAGGGCTATTCTTGTTTGGCATGAACTATATGGGGACCGCATTGCAAAAGGCGGCTGGTTCAAAGATGAAGGGTATTTTGGCAGCACTGACTAACAACCGAATTATGGGAGTTATTGTAGGGAGTATAGTCACTATTGTGGTTCAAAGTTCCTCAGCAACCACTGTTATGACAGTTGGTTTTGTAAATGCAGGATTGATGAACTTGACACAAGCCATTGGTGTGATTATGGGAGCTAATATTGGCACCACGGTGACAGCACAAATGGTAGCATTTAACCTTGGTGATATTGCACCACTAATAGTAGGATTAGGTGTAGCAGCAAATTATGCAACAAAGAACAAAAGAGTAAAAGAGATTTCCGAAATATTTATTGGTTTTGGAATATTGTTTTTAGGGATGGATTTCATGAAAATGGCCATTGCACCATTAAGAGATGCTCCCGTTTTTATGGATATGTTGATGAATTTCAACAACCCAGTCATTGGAATATTTGTTGGTTTTGCCATTACTGCAATACTGCAAAGTTCTTCAGCCACCACTGCATTGCTGATAGCGGTTGCTGGAAGTGGCCATTTAACAATAGAAATGGCCTACCCCATCCTTTTTGGCGAAAATATTGGAACTTGTGTAACTGCTATGATTGCAAGTGTAGGAGCTAACCGAACAGCAAAAAGAGCAGCTCTCATGCACATGGTATTCAATGTGGCAGGAACAGTATTATTTATGGTGTTTTTAAGAATTCCAGTTCAATATGTGGTTCAAATCATCTCACCCATTAGTATTGAACGACAAATAGCTAACGCCCATACTTTGTTTAATATTGTTTCGGTTATTATCATGTTTCCTTTTGCCAACTTTATTGTCAAATTATCAGAAAGAATCATTAAAGATCAAGATGAAGTAGTTGAGACAATATTTAAGTACTTAGACAAAAGACTTTTAGCAACACCAGCTATTGCATTGGATCAATTTTCTCGAGAAGTGCTAAGAATGGCAAAAATGGTAGAAGAAGAATTAGTGGATGCACGGGTTGCTTTAGTTAACCAAGATGAAGCTATGGCCCATTCAGTTTTTCAAAAAGAACGAGTCGTTAATGCAATGGAGAAAAACTTGCTTGATTTTATTGTAGATCTTTCTAAGCTTCCTCTCACTGCTCGTCAAAGAGATAAAATCACAACACTGATGAATACGATTAATGATATTGAAAGAGTAGGTGATCATGCAGATAATATTGCAGAATTAGCACTGCACCATATCGAAAGTGAACAGCAATTTTCTGAACAAGCATTGGAAGAGCTTGAAGAAATGATTAGCACAGTCCACGAAGCATATAAACTTGCAATATTGACATTTAAGACAATAGATAGCGACATGGCCATGTCTGTTTTCGAAAAAGAGAAGCTTATTAATGAAATGGAGAAACGATTTAGAAAAAGCCATATGCAAAGACTTAATGATGGCATCTGCGTGACTACAACAGGCATTGTGTTTTTAGATACGATTAGCAACCTAGAAAGAATTGGTGATCATGCTACTAATATTGCAGAGTCTATTGTAGAAGTGATGAATAAGCAAAGAGTGATTGATGAAGTAAGAGGAGATCACTAATTGTTAACTTTTATTAATAAACCAAAAGATGCTATTTTAATGGTTTCTTTTATGAGTTAAATTGCATATAATAATAGATGAAGATGAAAACTTTTAAGGTGGTGTTAATGGATATGAGTAAAATTTACGATGTGATTATTCTAGGTGGTGGTCCAGCAGGATTATCAGCAGGACTATATGCTGGAAGAGCAAGAATGGACACCCTAATTCTAGAAAAAGAAAAAGAAGGTGGTTTAATCATACAGACAGAAGAAGTGGACAATTATCCTGGAGCAATAGAAGGTGAAACAGGACCATCTCTTATTGATAAAATGATAGACCAAGTCAATCGGTTCCATGCTGAAAGAGTTATTGATACTATAACAGAGGTACAGTTAGAAGGTGAAATTAAAGTCTTAAAAGGAAAAAAAGACTCTTATCAAGCAAAATCGGTTATCATAACAACAGGAGCTAAACCTAGACTGATTGGATGTCCAGGTGAAACAAAATTTATAGGCAAAGGGGTATCTTATTGTGCCACTTGTGATGCTGCTTTTTTTGAAGATTTAGAAGTCTTTGTTGTAGGTGGTGGAGACACTGCTGTAGAAGAAGCGATTTTTTTAACCAAATTTGCTCGAAAAGTTAATATAGTACATCGAAGAGATGAGCTAAGAGCAGCTAAGTCAATACAGGAGAAAGCCTTTAAAAATGAAAAAATTCACTTTATTTGGGATTCTCAAGTTGATGAGATTAAAGGTGAAGGATTAGTTAATGGCGTGGTAATAAAAAATAGAAAAACTGGAGAAGTTACTGATATAAAAGCGGATGAAGAAGAAGGATTATTAGGTGTGTTTGTTTTTATTGGTTATGATCCAATGACAGAACTCTTTGAAGGAATTCTTGATATGGAAGATGGATATATCATCACTGATGAAGACATGAGGACCAATATACCGGGTGTTTTTGCTGCAGGTGATGTGCGTAAAAAGACTTTGAGACAAGTTGTCACAGCTGTATCAGACGGTGCTATTGCAGCTGTAGTAGCTGAAAAATATCTAGAGGGGATGCATTAAATTAAAGATGGCTTTATTGTATGAATAATAGATGAAGCAGTTTTTCAAATTTAGGAGGGAAAATATGAAGAAAAGGTTTTTTGCGGTTTTTATGGCCGCTATGATGATTCTAGCCGGATTGGTTGGATGTGGCGGGGATAGCGCACCTCAGAGTTCTGAGATTACGCTGATAACAGACAAGGGTAATATTGATGACAAGTCGTTTAATCAAGGTTCATGGGAAGGTGTTGTTGAATTTGCAACAGCCAACAATATTGGCCATAACTACATTAGACCAGAGGAAGCTTCCGATGCAGGCTACCTTGCAGCCATTGACTTAGCTGTGACGGGTGGTGCTAAAGTAGTTGTCACACCAGGGTTTTTATTTGAAGTTGCTATCTATGAAGCACAAACAAAATATCCAGATGTGAAATTTATTTTATTAGATGGTGCGCCACGAACAGCTGATTGGTCAGTCTTTGAGACAAAAGATAATGTTGCAAGTATTTTTTATGCAGAAGAAGAATCAGCTTTCTTTGCTGGGTACGCAGCAGTGATGGATGGAATGACGCAACTTGGATTTATGGGGGGTATGCCAGTACCTGCTGTCCAAGCATTTGGTTATGGATTTTTACAAGGAGCTGAAGTAGCAGCTAGAGATCTGGGATTAGCAGATGGTTCAATTCAAGTGACCTACCATTACACAGGCAATTTTGATGAGAATGACACCAATAAGGCAACTGCGAGAACGATGTTTCAAGAAGGTGCGGAAGTTATTTTTGCAGCGGGTGGTGCTGTAGGTAAAAGCGTTATGTCTGCAGCAGCAGAAGCAGATGCAAAAGTGATTGGTGTAGATGTGGACCAGAGATATGATAGTGAAACGGTTATTACATCAGCCATGAAAGGCTTAGCAGCATCCGTGATTGGTGTGCTAGAGTCTATTTATAAAACAGATAGCTTTGAAACTTATGGTGGCACCTCTACATTCTTTAATGCAGCTAATGATGGGGTAGGTCTACCTACAACAGTTTTAGATGATCCAAACGGAGATGCTTTTGATCGATTTGAGAAATTTACAAAAGCAGATTATGAAGCTTTGTTTGCAAAAGTTGCTGCAGGAAATTTTGAGATTCTTCGTGTAATCGACGTGGAAGATGCAGCAGGAAATGCAACTGCAGAAGAGCTAACCAGTCAACTAGGACTTCAAAAAGTAACTGTGAGGATTAGAAGGTAGTTGAGTATACAATATTTGGACTGAATCAAAGATGGGGAAGGCGAGAGTTTTCCCCTTTTTTTCAATTTAATAATCTTATTGACAACAACAAATTAAGTTGATAAAAACAGAGGACGTGATCTAGTTGAACGATTATATTATTGAAATGCTTAATATAACAAAAGAATTCCCAGGAATTATTGCCAATGATAATGTATCTTTGCAACTAAAAAATGGAGAGATTCATGCATTGCTGGGAGAAAATGGTGCAGGAAAGTCTACACTGATGAGTGTTCTTTTTGGGCTTTACCAAGCTGAAAAAGGTGAAATTAGAATGCATGGGAAGCCAATTAAAGTCAACAACCCTAATGATGCAAATGCTTTTGGCATTGGAATGGTTCATCAGCACTTTAAACTTGTAGAAGTGTTTAGTGTGCTTGAGAATATTATTTTAGGTATAGAACCAACTAAAAATGGATTGCTTGAAAAAAAAGAAGCACGAAAAAAAGTGATGGCATTAAGTGAAAAATATGGTTTAAAAATTAATCCGGATGCAATGATTGAAGATGTATCTGTGGGTATGCAGCAAAGAGTTGAAATTTTGAAAATGCTATATAGAAACAATGAAATACTTATATTTGACGAACCAACAGCAGTATTAACTCCTCAAGAAATTAAAGAACTATTAAGTATTATGAAAGATTTAGCAAAAGAAGGTAAATCAATTCTTTTTATTACTCATAAATTAAATGAAATTATGGATGTTGCTGATCGATGTACTGTATTAAGAAAAGGTCAGTTGATTGGTACAGTTGATGTGAAAGAGACGACAAAAGAAGAACTGTCCAAAATGATGGTGGGTAGAAACATTAGTTTTGATGTTGATAAAAAGCAAAGTTCGCCAGGAGAAATTGTGTTATCAATCAAAAATATGACAGTAGCATCAAAAACACATAAGAATAATGCAGTCAAAAATGTGACTTTTGATGTTCGTGCAGGTGAGATTGTTTGTTTAGCAGGCATAGATGGGAATGGTCAAACAGAGTTTGTACATGGTTTAACGGGGTTAGAAAAGATAGAGTCAGGAAGTATTCATTTATGTGGTAAAGATATTTCAAATGCTTCAATTAGGAATCGATCAGTGAGTGGCATGAGCCATATTCCTGAAGATAGGCATAAGCATGGACTCGTGTTGGAATATACTTTGGCAGAAAATCTAGTCTTACAAAGATATTGGCAAAATGATTTTCATAATAGGGGCTTTATTAAGTTTGATCAAGTCAAAAATTATGCTGAACGACTGATTGAACAATTTGATATCCGCAGTGGTGAAGGTGCGGAAACAATTGTTAGAAGCATGTCTGGTGGTAATCAGCAAAAAGCCATTATAGCTAGAGAGATTGATAAAGAGCATCAGCTATTAGTAGCGGTTCAACCGACAAGAGGTTTGGATGTAGGTGCTATCGAATATATTCATAAACAACTGATCGAAAGAAGAGACTCAGGTAAAGGGGTTTTACTAATCTCCCTTGAATTAGATGAAGTACTCAATGTCAGCGATCGTATATTGGTGATATATGAAGGAGAAATTGTAGGAGAGCTTAATCCTCAAGAGACATCACCTCAAGAACTGGGCTTGTATATGGCTGGAGCTAAAAGAGACATAAATAGGGGGAATCAGCATGGCGCCTAATAAAAATCAACCATTAGATTTTAATCGAAGGATTAAAGAATTAACGAAGTCTAAGGGATGGGCTTCATTTTGGGCTGCCATTATGGCGGTTGCTTTAGGATTAGTATTTGGCTTTCTTGTCATGTTAGTAGCAAGACCAAATAGTGCTATTGCTGGATTTCGCTTTGTTGCATTGGGTGGATTTAGTCGAATTGGAAATGTGTTTTATTTTGCAACACCTATTTTAATGACAGGGTTAGCCGTGGGTTTTGCATTCAAAATGGGATTATTTAATATAGGAGCATCGGGTCAATATACAATGGGCATGTTTTTTGCGATTTATGTAGCATTAGCCATGGATATACCTAATAGTGTACATTGGGTAGTTGCTTTAGCTGCAGGTATGCTTGGAGGTATGATTTTTGGTTTTATACCAGGTGTGTTTAAAGCGATGCTCAACGTTAATGAGGTCATTACTTCAATCATGTTTAATTATATAGGCATGTATTTGGTAGATATGTGGATTCAAAGCAATGCTTTACTGTATAATTCAGCAATGACCAGAACAAGATATATTCCATCAAATGTTCAAATTCCTTCATTAGGTATAGAAGGCTCAAATGTTAACTATGGTAGCGTCATTGCAATAGCCATAGCTATATTGATATATATCGTCTTGCAAAAGACAACTTTTGGATATGAGTTAAAAGCAACCGGCTTTAATAAACATGCCAGTGAGTATGCAGGTATGAAAGGGAAGCGTAATATTATTTTGACGATGACTATAGCTGGAGGATTAGCAGGTTTAGGTGGAGCATTAGCCATATTAGCACCTTCCGCTATTGCAGGGAGTAGTATGACTTATGAGCCTATTAATATTATAGCTACAGCTGGCTTTAATGGGATAGCAGTAGCCCTACTCGGAAACGCACATCCCATAGGAATTATTTTTTCCGCAACATTTATCTCCCACATACAAAGAGGAGGTACATTGGCAAGTCTTGTAGGGTATAAGCCTGAGATTATAGATGTGGTCATTGCAATCATTATATACTTTTCTGCATTTGCAATGATTATGAATAATGCACTTGGTTCATTTATTAAGAATAAACTTAGAAAAAACAAAGAAAAAGATCAGTCAAACAGTGTCAGTACTGAGGAGGTGGCAGAATAATGGATGTGGTATATTATTTAGTGCAAAACATGTTACCAGTAGCTACGCCACTGCTCTTAGTTGCTTTAGGTGGCATGTTTAGCGAAAGAAGTGGTGTTATTAATATTGCTTTAGAAGGAATTATGTTGTTTGGTGCTTTTTTTGGTGCCCTCTTCGTGTTTTATGTACAATCATCATCGCTGAATCCTCAAATTGTGTTGTTAATGGGAATGGTAATAGCTGGGCTTTCTGGTATTATATATTCGCTGCTTCTTTCTTTTGCTGCAGTAAACATGAAAGCGAATCAAGTCATCACAGGAACATCCCTAAACATGTTGATTCCAGCATTAGTTTTACTGTTTTCAAAAATGTTTTTTATGAGTGAAGGAGTCACAACAAATATGAGTTTTTATATTAGAGAAATCCCCGTATTAGGCAGTATTCCTGTAATTGGAGAACTGTTTTTTCAGAGAACTTATTTAACCGTGATGATTGGGTTTGTTTTTTTAGGGATTTCAGTTGTATTGCTATATAAAACAAAATTTGGTTTAAGGTTAAGAGCTTGTGGTGAACATCCTCATGCTGCAGATTCAGTAGGGATCAATGTTTATGTCATGCGATATGCAGGTGTGAGTATTTCTGGATTGCTTGCTGGCATTGGAGGTTTTTTCTATTCAGTAGGCATTATGGATGGCAATGTTAGTGGGCATACAGGTGTAGCAGGCTTTGGATTTTTGGCATTAGCAGTCATGATATTTGGTCAATGGCATCCGATAAGAATTATGTATGCAGCACTATTTTTTGCTTTTCTTAGGACCCTGGCTTATTCTGTCGCCCTAATTCCTTTTTTGTATCGACTGGGGATTGACCAGAATTATTACAAAATGTTACCCTATATTGCGACCATGGTTGTCCTAGCATTAACCTCAAAAAAATCACGCGCACCAAAGGCAGAAGGCATTCCTTATGATAAAGGTATGCGGTAGTACTGAAAAATCCCTAGATAAGGGCCTGTCATTCAGGTGACGTTTAACCAAGAGTGCTGTTGATTGAAAAAATAAACATATGCTAAAAATTAATCAGGGAGATAGTTTGTCTATAAAGCTATCTCCTGTGGG
>SKID01000327.1 GCA_007116605.1 Tissierellia bacterium | reverse complement strand
TATGTTACAGTAAAAAGTATAGAGGTTCATGCTTAACTTCTCTCCTCTTATATAAGAGATAATTTTTTTTAAGGAGAAATTTTTATGGAAAACAAATCCAACCAATCATCTTTATCATCAAATAATCAGAGAATAGAACCACAGCCACAGTATAAATCTCAAGAGGAGACCAATACTAAAAAAGAGACAGAAAAACAATATCTTTATTCTTATATCAATTCAATTTCTGATTCTGTAATTAATTCAGCAGTTTCAGGTGAAAAAAATGGTAGCACTTTTGATTTTGACAGTGAAAAATCTGATGCTGTGAATAGCCTTATTTCTAAAAGAAATCAAATAGTTACTGACTTTTTTGACCATTTCTTTACAATCGGCTCAAACAGTAAGTGCTACCAACCAAATATCAGGGTGTTAGACTGTATCACAGGTTCTGGGAAGACAAGAGGCTTAGCTAAACGAATGCTTGAGCAACGTTTTTACAATCCTGAAGATAAAGCAAAGATGGTATATGCAGCTTCATCTATTAATGAACTTCTTGAAGTTGTTTTATCAATGTATAGGATTCTTAAGCACAGAGGTATGCGGTCTAATAATATAAAAAATAAAGTATTAAATAAGTTCGCTTACTGTTTTAACTTTTCTTTTAGAGAGAATCATAAACAGATTACTGATTTACTTGAAAGCGAGACCTTGACTAGAGGGGAGCTTGCATTCCTCAAGTCTTTAGTGATTACAGTAGATGAAAGCAAGAAATCTCAGAAGTATAAATCAGAAGGTAAAATACAATACTATGGTGAATCAATTTATAGGTCAAAAATAATTCTCACAACTCATGAATCACTCTTTAATCACGCATCATGGTTCAAAGGTTCTCATGTTTTTATAGATGAAGTTCCTAATTTGGCTTTTGATTTTGATGTTGAGACTGACGTTAGTGCTATAGAATGTAAAGCAATGCATGTTACGGCTGCTAAAATGGCTTATAAGAAGCATATCCAACCTACAGCGATTGGATTAAAAATAATTGAAGGTAGTATAGATGTGAGTGCTTTAAATGATTCTGAGGGCAAACAAACGCATATAGTATATCATCTGAATCCTAATCATTGTTTCAAATCTTTAACAGTCATGACTGCCTTCGCTAAACAATCTAAAATGAAGGATTTGGAGAAGTTTTTAGGTGTGGATTTTGAATGGGTGAGTCCTGATTTTAACGCTGCTTTTGCTGCAGAATATTTGAGTCTAATTGAATCAGTCGTTATTGACAGATATTCAATCACAAATGCTGATACAAAAGAGACTATAAAAGCATTAATAAACTTGAGAGAACAAGAAAAGACACTCTTAATAGCCACTCAGAGCCAATCAGTCTCTCTTAAAGGGCATAGGGGCTTAACTCACATTAAAACTAATCAAGTGGGGCTGAATCGTTATTCAGAATATAGTGAGGTATTAATCTCTACCCAAAGAAACTTTGACAATACAGAGGTAGGTTTTCACAAAATACTAAATGGTGTGGATAATAAACGAGATGAGGAACTAGCCTCGGCATTTTTACTACAGTCTATATTTAGAAGTTCATTGAGAAGGAGATTAAAGACCAGAGTTGTGTTTGCCTCACATTATTCTTACGATATTGTGATGTCTACATTAATGTGTTATATAGAGAAATTTAATGAAAAGGATTGATACTTCAAAAAAGAGCTTGACAGGTTTATGTTAAGCGTGTTATAATTGAAATAAGGAGGCTTTATGAAAGCAAAAGATATATTATATAAAGAAGTAAGAAAAGACTTTAAAATAGATGATGGTGGAAGATTGTTTAGACGCTTAAAAAGTGGTGTTTGGAAAGAAGTGAAGATTAAGGATAATTCTGGTTGTGGCTATTGTCAAGTGGGTTGGAGGAATAAAATGTATAAAGTGCATCGTATACTATACAGTCTTTACCATGAAAAAGATGTAGATTCTAATTTAATGATAGACCACATCAACGGCGATAAACTCGATAATACTAAAGATAATTTAAGACTTGTTACTAATAGACAAAACCAACAAAATAGGGTAACCCATAGGAACGGGAATCTCCAAGGCAGTCGTCTTCATAAATCTGGAAAATTTCAAGCACTAATACAAATCAGAGGCAAAACCATAGGTCTAGGAGTGTATCAAACTGAAAAACAAGCTCACGAGGTATATTTACAGGCTTGTGAGATGGTTGATTACAAGACTGTAGATGAGATTAAGGAACACTTCGGTGTTGCTAGGTTCACAAGTGAATTTAAAGGGGTGAGTTTTAATAAGGCGAGGAATAAGTATCAAGCGTATATTACAATCAATGGTAAGAAAAAACATCTAGGACTGTTTACTACTGAGCTTGAGGCTGCTGAAGCTGTAGCAAGGTGATAAATCTTTTATTGACTCAATATTTTAGTAATCTCGTCTATATTCAGTCTTTTAAGTTCCTCGAAACTAATTTTTTCTACATGCTTACCTAGTCTTAGAAGCTGACTTTCTTTGAGAGGGTGTTGTAGAGCCCCAACTCTTTCTAATTTATTAGCTGTATCATATC
>SKID01000024.1 GCA_007116605.1 Tissierellia bacterium | reverse complement strand
TATAAAATAATATACAAAATACATATTAGTACCATTAATATAGCTATGAGAGGAATGTCCTCCTAGCAAAGTGATATCAGGTATTTCATTTCTTATCCGATCAATACAAGATTGGTAGATATTGTGAATACTATCCCAGTTGGCGGAGATTTCAGTGGTAAAGCCTAAGTTTTGTGTTTCCATAATCTCGACTCTTTCTTCAGCAACTTTAGCAGGATCCCAGTTTAAGTTTTGAAACCATTGGATGAGGTATCTTTCATTAACAGGGACGCACTCCTCATAACGAGAAACAATATCTCTTATGCCTTCTGCAGTAGCATCTGCTATGGCTTTGGGACCTTCTGCCATAAAAATCAAAACACATTTATCATTAGAAAAATGACTAAAATGATATGCACCATCTTCCTCGTCATACAATCGAGCTACGCTTGGTTTGTAACCTGCTACCATGACTTCCCTTAAAACCTCAAATCCTGTGCGCATATTTTCAAGGGTATACCCAATAAATTGATTGTTTTCTGGATAATAGCGATAGATTTTCACAGTAACTTCAGTGATAAAACACAAAGCACCTTCGTTACCGATAATAACATGACGTATGTCAGGACCTGCTGCTCTACGAGGAACATTTTTTATTTTGCAGATGTTACCATTTGGAAAGACAGCTTCTAGTCCTACAACCATATCTTCAATACCCCCATAAAGGGTGGAGAATTGACCAGTACTTCGTGTGGCAACTAATCCTCCCATTTGTGCAAGAGGCTTTGACTGTGGAGAGTGACCAGTTGTGTAGCCTAATTCCCTCAATATATTTTCTAAAACTTCTAAATTAACACCACACTGTGCAGTCACTTGCATATTGTAAGGATCGATATGCACAATCTCGGTCATCATGGAACCATCTACAACGATAGAATCTTCTACAGCAGTTTCTAATCCTCCCTCGGTAGCGGAAGCACCTGTTCTGGGCACAACATTAATATGATATTTATTGCAGAATCTGAGTAAATCAGAGACCTCTTGGGCGGTGATTACTTTTACCACAGCAACAGGCAAAGGCATACGATAGATGCCATTAATATCTTCGTATTTTCTGAAGCGATCATGGCTACAAGTTTTTAAGACATGCTCATCAGTAATAACTCTATCTGGATTAATGATGGCATTTATTCCATTTAGTATTTCATTTCTGTTTAATTTAGACATTTAGGATACCTCTCTATAAAATTAAATATTTAGTTGAATAGCGGATACGATTTTTTTAAAATCGAATCACTAAACTGGGTGATTTTTTGATAAACATCTTGGTTCATTTTTTCATATAAAATTAAATGATCATGAATAGGAATAAAACTATCTCCAGGTGTCACCATTTTATGAAGAGCAGTTTCGTAACTATCATAAATACCAAGGCCAACAGCAACACTTATGGCACCACCAAGGCTAGCAGCACTATTAATTTTATTTCTTTTAGCGACAACACCAAAAACATCAGCAAATATTTGCATCATTAAATCACTATTAGAGCCTCCACCTGAAATGATGATTTGATTAATTCCGATTCCCAGTTCATCGCACATTTCGTCCATGCGGTTTTTCATGGTTAAAGCAATCCCTTCAAGAATTGAACGATACATGTGACCTCTTTGATGACGTCCATCAAATCCAATCATAATCCCCTTGCGATAAGGAGCTTCAGTAGGTGCAAGCCAATCGAGTACAGTCATTAACCCGCAACTGCCGGCAGGTACCTGTGATGCTTCGAGATTTAAAAAATCTTCAGGTGACAGACCTACTTCATAAGATTTTTTTGTGAGTTCATGTCCCATGAGTTCTTTAAACCAACTGACTGTCCACATACCTCGTCTAATACCATAACTTTCATACAAGTATTCATTAGGCATATTAGAAAAGTTTGTCCAAAATGACTGTGTGCCCTTAGGATTTTCCTTACCATGGACCATGCCGCAAATATAAGTCCCTAATGATATTAAAGCTGTATCATTAGACAATGTACCTGATCCCAGTGCCTCAACAGCCTTGTCATTTCCGGTTGCCACAACAGGAATTCCTTCTGGGATTCCCGTTGATTGGGATGCGGTCTTTGTGACATAACCTAAAATTGTGCCTGGCATTTGTAGGTTAAACAACATTTTCTTTGGAATTTGCATGGCACTGAACACATCAGGATCATTGCTCCACTGCCAAGTGTCCGTGTCTATTGGCCACATTCCTTGATAGTTTGCAGAAGTGTCATTAAACTCACCAGTAAATCGATGAGTCATATAGCCTGTTGTGGTTGTTACGTAGGCCACATCAGGATTGTCATGTTCATAGGGTTTTGAAACTCTTTGATCCATCCAGCTTAAAACGGGTTGAGCTAAAGTGCCATCTGATTTTAATAAGCATCTACAAAATCTGATTGTACATAAACCAAGACCAATAATGTCATTTGGGTTACCTGAAAAAGCCGCCATTGCTTTTTTGCTAGCAACAACAATTGAGTCCCATAAATCATCGTCTGGATGTTCTACAATACCTGGTTTAGGGAGGTGCATGGGTTTAAGGGGTTCTGTGCCTTCACATACTACATTACCTGAGAGATCATAAATGACAACTTTTGAACTCTGAGAGCCGCCATCAATCCCAATAATATACTTTTGATCCATTATTTTCACACTCCTAACGTACTAGATAACCACCATCAACAACTAACAAATGACCATTGACATAGTCAGAAGCACGACTAGCAAGAAACACAGTAGCACCCATTAAGTCTTGTGTTTCCCCCCAACGATTAGCGGGTATATGGTCTAGAACACGTTGATTTGTTTCAGGATTACTTCTTGTTTTTAAAGTAATATCAGTGGCATAATAACCGGGAGCAATGCCATTAACTTGAACATTAAACTGTGCAAGTTCATCACAATAAGCTTTGGTAAATCCAGCTAATCCATGTTTTGTAGCTGCATAAGCCGGAGCCCATTGACCTCCTAAATATGAGAATAAAGAGCAAATATTGATAATTTTACCACTTCGTTGCGGAATCATATATTTAGCAGCTTCATAGCTCAGTTCAAAAGCAGCGGTGAGATTAACAGCAATCATGGGGTCCCACTGACTCCTGTCGAAATCTAGAACTTCAGCTATATTGCATATACCTGCACTATTCACTAAAATGTCTATGGAACCTAATGTTTCTACACAATTCTTGATAATTTCATGAGGAACACCTGATTGTGTGATATCGGCTTTCATAAAATGATAAGCAACACCTTCTTTTTCAATTAAAGCTTGAGTTTCTCCATTATCATCCATGATGCTTGGCACAAAAATGTTAGCACCTGCCTTAGCAAGAGCTAAACTAAAAGCTCGACCTAGTCCAGTATTGCCTCCAGTTACGATAGCATTCTTGCCTTTGATTGCAAAAAAATCCATTGAAAAATCATTCATATTCATTTGACTACACTCCTTAATAGATTTGTGTCTCAAGGTTATTGAAAATAAAAAAAAGAGATAGGCAGACTTCCCCCAGGAAGTTACTATCTCTTCGTCTCTTACGTAACATAGCATCATTATAGATTAAAAACAACTAAGTTGTCAAGTAAAAACTACATGATATTTTATATTATGGCACAAAAGCTTATACTGTAAGACACTATTGCCGAATATAAAATAGTCTGTTATACTGATTCTTAATTAGAAAGATTTAACAGAAAGGAGAACCTGCATGACTAGTATTATTGATTTGCTAGAAGATAATCCAATTATCGCAGCAGTAAAAAATGAAGAAGGGCTAGAAGTTGCTTTGCGCTCAGATAGTCATGTCGTGTTTATTCTATATGGTAATATTATAACGATAAAGCAAATTGTCGATAGAGTGAAAGAAAAAGGGAAATTAGCACTTGTTCACGTCGAACTACTAGATGGTGTTTCTCACAAGAAGGTTGTCTTAGATTTCCTAAAACAACAGACAGCGATTGATGGGATTATAAGTACCAAGACATCGATGATCAGAGCTGCTAAGAACCATGGACTCATAACTGTACATCGGGTTTTTTTAGTAGACTCCATGGCCTTTAATACTTTGCCAAAAGTCGTTGAACAATCAAAACCAGATTTGATTGAAGTGATGCCTGGTTGTATGCCAAAAGTGATTCAGTGGGTACAAGAAAAAACAAAAATCCCTTTGATTGCAGGTGGATTGGTTTGTGAAAAAGAAGATGTGATGAATGCTTTGAATGCAGGAGCACTTGCTATAGGCACGACAAACTGGGAAGTGTGGAAAATGTAACAGCAATTTTAAACATCATAAAATGCTAAAATCAGTAATGAGGATGCATCCTTTAACTAAAGACCAAAAAAGACTCGTAAGCAGAAATAATGCCTACGGGTCTTTTTCTAATAAAAAATAGATTTTGTCTATAAAAAACCTTGCCAAATAAAAAAGTCTATGCTATATTTATACCATAATAAAAGACAGTGTATTATAATATAGCACATTAACTTTAAGGAGGCTTATAATGGCAAAGAAAAAATCAATACTTGATCTTTACAAAATGAAAGAACAAGGTGAAAAACTGAGTTGGATTACAGCGTATGATTTTCCAATGGCATCATTTGCAGAACAAGCAGGAATGGATATGATTTTGGTAGGAGACTCTCTTGGGATGGTCGTTTTAGGCTATGACGGAACGGTGCCTGTGACTATGGATGATTGTATCTCTCATTGCCAAGCAGTAAGAAGAGGAGCACCTAATACGATGATTGTTGGAGATATGCCTTTTGGGTCCTATCAAATTTCTGATGCGGATGCAGTGGCAAATGCTGTAAGATTTTTGAAAGAAGCAGATGTTGATGCAGTGAAACTCGAAGGTGGTGTCCGGGTTGCTAGTAGAATCAAAGCTATTTCTGAGGCGGGTATTGTGGTTTGTGGACATATTGGCTTAACACCTCAAAGTTCAGGAGCACTAGGTGGATTTAAAGCTCAAGGTCGTAAAATTCCAGGAGCTAGAGATATGATTAATGATGCATTGGCAGTACAAGAAGCAGGTGCTCGAATGATCCTATTAGAGGCTATGCCACCAGAGTTAACAGCATTTATTACAGAGCTTTTAGATATCCCTGTTTATTCAATTGGTGCTGGTGAACCATGTGATGGTCAATTAATTATATGTGGAGACATGTTAGGTTTGTTCCAAGCTTTCACACCAAAATTTGTTAAAAAATATGCAAATGTAGCAGAAATTTGTATTAATGCTATGAAAGCATACATTGAAGATGTTAAAACATCAGCTTTTCCAGAAGATAAGCATGTGTATCATATTCAAGACAGTTTAGAAGATTTTGAGAAGCTGTTTGAAGAGTTTCGGAAATAGTTAAAGATAAAAAAACCATAATGACACAATCTAGCAGTGACATTTGTCACTGCTAGATTAATAGAATAGGAGGGAATTATGAAATTTAAAAGCGATATTGAAATAGCACAAGAAGCAGTACTAAGAGACATACGGGAAATTGGAAGTAAAGTAGGGTTAGAAGAAAAGGATTTAGAGCTCTATGGTAAGTACAAGGCAAAAGTAGACTATAATGTGTTGAAAAAAGACTCGCAAACACAAGCTAAGATGATACTTGTAACAGCAATTAATCCAACGCCTGCAGGAGAAGGAAAAACAACTACGACGATTGGAACAGCCGATGCCTTATCAAGATTAGGTAAAAAGACAATTGTGGCATTAAGAGAACCTTCTTTAGGACCGGTATTTGGTGTAAAAGGTGGTGCTGCTGGAGGAGGGTATGCGCAAGTAGTTCCTATGGAAGACATTAATCTTCACTTCACCGGAGATTTACATGCCATTGGTGCAGCGAATAATTTGCTCGCAGCAATGTTAGACAACCATATATATCAAGGAAATCTTTTGGATATAGATGTGAGAAAGATTGTCTGGAGAAGAGCGATGGATATGAATGACAGACAATTAAGGAAAATAGTAGATGGAATGGGAGGTGCAGGAAATGGTATCCCTAGAGAAGATGGGTTTGATATTACAGTGGCTAGCGAAGTCATGGCAGCATTTTGTCTCTCTTCAGATATTATAGATTTAAAAGAAAAATTGTCTAAAATTATTGTAGCGTACAACAGAAAGGGAGAGCCTGTGACAGCAGGAGATTTAAATGCTCAGGGCGCTATGGCAGCTTTATTAAAAGATGCTTTAAAACCCAATTTGGTACAAACCCTAGAAGGAACACCAGCATTCATTCATGGAGGTCCTTTTGCTAATATTGCTCATGGATGTAATTCTTTGATGGCAACCCAAATGGCTAGGCATTTTGCAGACTTTGTAGTAACAGAAGCAGGTTTTGGTGCAGATTTAGGTGCAGAAAAGTTTATTGGAATTAAGTGTCGTAAAGCGGGCTTTAAACCAGATGCAGTAGTCATCGTAGCCACTGTAAGGGCCTTAAAACATAATGGTGGAGTTGCCAAAGATCAATTAAATAAGGAAAATCTGGAAGCTTTGGAGGCAGGTCTACCTAATTTATTAAAACATGTAGAAAATGTAACAGGAGTCTTTAACTTACCTGCTGTAGTGGCAATTAACCAGTTTCCATTAGATACTGAAGCTGAGCTAAAACTAGTCAAAAGCAAGTGTGAAGAAATGGGTGTCAATGTGGCTATTTCAGAAGTTTGGGCAAGAGGAGGAGCTGGTGGAGAATCATTAGCAAAAGAAATATTAAGGCTAGTTGAACAACCAACAAAACCACTACAGTATGTGTATGATTTAGATCAGCCAATTAAAGATAAAATCAATGCAATTGCCACAAAAATATATGGAGCTGATGGCGTAGAGTTCACATCTAAAGCGCAAAAAGAAATAGACAACTTGGAAAAATTAGGCTTTGGGGATTTACCTATTTGTATGGCAAAAACACAATATTCATTGTCAGATGACCCTAAAAAACTGGGTAGACCATCAGGCTTTAAAGTCACAGTAAGTCAATTGACCATATCAGCAGGTGCAGGATTTATTGTAGCTATGACAGGAGATATTATGAAAATGCCAGGATTACCTAAAATGCCATCAGCAGAAAAAATCGACGTAGATGAGCAGGGTAAGATTTCGGGATTATTCTAATTCAAAACAATAGGCAATAAGGAGATACAGATGGGACAAATAATCAAAGGGAAACCTGTAGCAGACAAGCTTACAGAAAATGTAATCAAAGAAGTTGAAATGCTTAAGAATGAAGGAATGTATCCAAAGTTAAAAATCATTAGAGTTGGAGAAAACGCAGAGGATTTAGCTTATGAAAAAGGTGCACTGAATCGAATGAACAAATGTGGCATTGATTGCCAGGTTATCCAATTGCCGAAAGAGATTAATCAAGAAGATTTTTTGTGTCAAATTAAGAAAGCAAATGATGATCCTGACTGCCATGGCATTCTTGTTTTTAGACCATTACCTCATCAAATTGATGAGGAAGTGGTCAAACACTTTATCAATCCAAAAAAAGACATTGATTGTTTTTCTCAGTTAAATGTGGCAAAAGTGGTAGATGGTGATTGTACAGGATTTCCACCAGCAACACCCTCTGCAGTGATGGAAATACTAAAGTATTATCAGGTAGATGTAGCTGGCAAACATGCGGTCGTTATTGGGAGATCCATGGTAGTCGGCAAACCTGTTTCCATGCTTTTATTGAATGAGAATGCAACAGTTACCATTTGTCATTCAAAAACTAAAGGGTTGAAAGAGATTTGTAAGCAAGGAGATATTTTGATTGCAGCAGTAGGTAGGGCAAAAATGGTAGACATTAACTATCTTAAAGAAGGAGCAGTTGTTATCGACGTAGGGATCAATGTAGATGATCAAGGCAATCTCTGCGGTGATGTAGACTTCGATAGTTGTTTAAGTAAAGTATCAATGATTACTCCTGTTCCACAAGGAGTTGGTGCGGTGACAACATCAGTGTTAGCAAAACACGTGGTTAAGGCTTGTAAAAAACTCTCAACAAATGGACATTAATCCGTTATAATAGTTTAGTAGATATGACAAATCAAAAATCAATCCCTTGTTTTTGAAATGGAGAAAAAAGATGCAATATACAGAAGGACGATTAGGTCGAATATTCGTATTAAGACTAGAGTCAGGCGATATTATTCCACAAACAATAGAAAAGTTTGCCAAGGAAAAAGGAGTTCAAGCTGGATGGGTGGCTCTATTAGGAGGAGTAGATGTAGATAGCAAGGTTATCAGCGGTCCTCTAACAGATAAAAATAAGGAAGGCCCGGTCCCTCTTTACATCAATCAACTCAAGGGCATCCATGAATCTTTAGCAGTTGGGACTTTATTCCCTAACGAAGTGGGTGATGTGATTTTACATCTGCATCTCGCTTGTGGTCGTAATGATGCAACGATAACCGGCTGTGGTCGACTAGGTGTTCATGTGTGGACATATATGGAGGTTGTCATTCATGAAATCATTGATAGTCAAGCCTTTCGATACCAAGACAGTGACACAGGTTTTACATTATTAAGATGTGAAAACAGTAGTTTGGAAGATCATCCAGACAGGAGTAGTCAATGAAGATCGCAGTTCTAATCAAGCAAGTACCAGATATGGAACAAGTTAAATTTGATAGAGAGAAGGGGGTTATTGACAGAACTTCTGCAGGTTATGAAATAAATCCCTTTGACTTAAATGCACTTGAATTAGCTTTATCAATAAAAGAAATCATAGGTGGAGAAGTACTTGTTTTGACAATGGGTCCTCTAAGTGCAGAACATACTATCAAAGAAGGTATAGCTCGTGGCGCTGATGATGGAATATTGCTAACAGATTCCAGGTTTGCAGGTGCTGATGTAAAAGCTACAGGACTAGTTTTGGCAGCAGCAATACAAAAGTTAGCACCTGTAGACTTGATTATAGCAGGCATGCAATCAGTAGATGGTGATACAGGGCAAGTAGGCCCAGAGGTGGCTGAGTTTCTTAACCTACCACATATTGCTTTTGTTGAAAAAATGCTTGATTTAAATGAAAAAAATATAACAGTCAGTACAAAAATCTGGGGTGGTCATTATGATATAACAATGCCTTTTCCAGGGTTAATAACGGTGACAAAAGATTTAAATACACCAAGGTTAGCTTCCTTAAAAGGAAAAATCAAAGCAAAAAAAGCAGTTATAAAAAGGTGGTCATATGAAGATTTGCTTCCCTATCTTTTGCAAGAAGAAGTCGGAAGAATAGGTTCTGCAACATGGGTTCAAAAAATAGAAGTTGCGCCAATGATATCTCGTCATGGAAAAATATGGCAAGGACAACTAACAGATGGTATTGTTGAAATTAGCAAAAAAATAAAAGAAGTGATAGAGAAGGAGTGAATGTGATGCAGAGTCATAAAGGGATTATGATATTTGCTGAAACATTTCAGGGTCAATGGCATCCTGTTGTCTTTGAGTTGTTAGGAAAAGCACAGTCATTGCGCCGCCATAAAGATGATCAAATTATAGTTGTTGTCTTAGCAAAACCGGGGATGGCTGTGGATTTACTTTGGCAACATGGCTGTGACAAAGTGATTGCCAGTTTTCATTCAATATTTGAAAAACCAAATGTGATGGTGTTTGCTAAAAATTTGTCTCAAATTATTAAAGAAGCATCACCGGGCCTTTGTCTATTCGGAGCGACATCTTTTGGTAGAAGTTTAGCACCTAGGGTTGCAGCCTCTCTCAGGTGTGGTCTGACGGCGGATTGTACAGGTTTAGAAGTCGGAACAGACGGAGGTTGGATTCAAATTAGACCTGCTTTTAGTGAAAACATTTT
>SKID01000226.1 GCA_007116605.1 Tissierellia bacterium | reverse complement strand
CAATTTTATCTTTAGAAATTAATAGGGTGTGATTAGCTAATTCAATAATCTCTCCAGTCTCTAAAACTTTCTGCACAGGGTTTTCACATCTTTGTCTTGTGTATTCATTGACAATATATAACACTTCTTCTATAGGTTTACCGAAAGCTTCCTCTTGTGTCCAACCTGTAAGTTGCTCTGCAATGGGATTTAAAATCAATACTTTACCTTCCTCGTCAGTTGAAATAATGCCATCACCAACAGATAACAGTGTGGTCTTAAACTGTTCTCTTTCATCAGCAAGTTCTTTTTCCATTATTATGCGTTCTGTAATATCGCGAATAAATTCTACTACACCTTCTATATTACCTGTAGATAAATCGATCATGGGATATGCAAAAATTTCCAACCACCCTTTATGCTCACCCTTAATGATTTTTGGTAATATCGCAGAACAAGCTTCTTTAGTTTCTATTACTCTCATTGTTGGACAATTGTTGCATGGCGTTTTTCTATTTTGATAAACTTCATAGCAATACCTTCCAACAATCAAATTGGAAGCTCCAAATAATTCAGACATCTTCTGATTAACTTCTCTGATTGTTAAATCAGTATTCAAAACGCTAATGCCATCTTGAATAGCGTTAAATGAACTGTCTAATAAATTTTTAGCAGATTGAAGTTTTTTTTCTGATCTTTTAATCTCTATGGCTAAGCCTAACTGTTTGGCATAAATTTCACATATAGCATCTTTATCAAATGATTTCCATTTTCTCATAACTAATGTAAAATCACCAATCATCCGATTATCTTTTGTTATCTTGACAAGTACCGTCTCTCCCAAACCAAAACTTTTGACCAATAAATTGACAACAGCTGATGGTATCACATCGCCTACAAGATCACTGAGCTTATTGAAGCGAGTAATGGTCTGATTCTTTATCCTTTCAGCTCTTACAGGATCATGGTTCCATACTTTTCCTTCAAGGTTTATTCCCAAAAGCTCAGTACCTTTACGGATAATGGTACTATCGGCTGATATTGCAACCGTTCTATAAGTATCACCGTTTTCATCGTAAATATTAAATGCCACCACTTTTGCTTCCGACAGTTCCATCATTGTATCTGTTATTTTCTGGTAATCAATCATACGCTGATGATCTAGATAATCATCCGATTTTTTTAATATTTTGCTTAAATCTTCTATTTGTTCCTTTTCATTGGTGATATTAACAAAAGTGGTGGCAAAATAGCCCTTTTCCGTCGAAAAAGCATTAACCCTATACCAATTCTTTAAAGGTTCTATATATTGTTCAAAAGTCTTTTCGACTCCAGTTAAAGCAACTTCACCAAAACAAGCTATCCAATCAAAATCACTTTTCACAATCCCTGGGAAAACTTTTGTGATATTTTCCCCAATAATGTCATTCTTTTTAAGCCCTGTTAATTTTTCAAAAGCTTGATTAGCTTCAATATACACATAATCATAGGGCACCCCTTTTTCATCACACAAAATCTTGTGATAAGCATATCCAATAGGCGAATGATCGAGTATTTTTTTATAAGAACTGTTTTCAAGCATTATATTTCCCTCTAATTGACTTTATTGTATTTAGCACGCATTCCATTCTTTCCATGCTAACGTTCATAATATACTAAAAAAGATTAAGTCTCCTACTTAAGAGAAGTAGCATATACGACTTCATCACGTGTTAATAAAACCAAATGATTTCCTATAACTGCCGCACTTCGAATATTTATAGGATTACCAGGACCTGCATGGATAAGTTTCCAGTCTCCTTTGCCTTTATGGCTATACACGTCTCCTTCACGAGATAAGCCTATGATTCCAATTGGAGAATCTTGTACAAATTGATAATCTGTATAAAATTCACTAACATTAACAAATTCACTTTCAGAAAAAGCCCATATTGTTCCCATTAGGACTTGTATTTGACCCTCTAAATATCTAATGCCACGTATTCCTGAAGAAGCTAGCTCATGAATTTCTAAAGCCTTTAAATTTCTTACATCCGTGCCATACCTAAGTTCATCCGTGCATAAAAAGAAATACTGGTTATTGTAATAACCTATAGCCTGGACAGGGTTTAAGGTAACTATTTGATGTCTTGTTTGACCTTCTGGAATATACTGATAACGTTTCCATTCGACTCCATCTAACGAGTGATATAAGCTATTGCGAATAACTGTAAAAAAACCTATTTCACTGTATGCAATCATACCTGGCAGAGATTCTCGCAAATTAGAGTCTAAACGTTGCCAGTTATCACCATTAAACGAAGTGTATTCTACTCCAGGGGCAGTGTTCTGAACAAAAAACCGATCTTCCACCCAAGTGATATTAGTTACAGGGGAAGAAAAAGAAGCAGCTACTCTATCCCATGAAACACCATCATAAGTCAACATCAACTGTGTTTCTCCATCATCACTTCCTCTAATGAGTATGCTGTGATCGCCTTTTACCAGTTGCGACCAAGAACCATCAATTTCAGGTAGATCCAATCGTTTCCATTTCTTGGTTTCAGTATTTATATCTGTTGGAGACTCTCTTTGTAATAATTCATCAGCTTCT
>SKID01000135.1 GCA_007116605.1 Tissierellia bacterium | reverse complement strand
ATATACACGCCCTCGGCAAAATTGCGGCCGCTTCGTTGACTTTTGGTGATTGATTTTGAAAATGGGGGGTTGCCATCCCGAACAAATCAAAAGCAGTGAAGATCAAGCCAACATCCGCTGAGGCGTGTTGGAGGGTCTTCTTGGTCATGATGTAATAAAAGCCCCATTGTCGTTTGATGACACCGGAATACATCAACAAAAGGCAGGCAACGTCGTCCCCATAATCACCGCTACCGAAGTTACCGTTCAACATCGCTTTCATCGTTGGCTCTTCGAGCCCGACGAAAGCTTAGCTGTTGGCCATAGTTATTCTTCTTCTTTTTCAAGTTCTTTTGCTTCATTGCGTTCCTTTAGGACCTCTCTGCAATATGCTCCTATATTAGTACCCTTAATCTTTGTGCTATCACCATTTTCCCTTTTGTAACAAACATCATCCATACTTGCTAAACTGGTGTTTTCCAAGGCATGGTTACTAAGTGCAGAAACATCAATGATTGCAAGTGTTTTACCACTATGAATAAGTTTTCGAATCTTTGGGGCGGGGTTAATCCCTTCTGTGCAGCTTTTTATTTTCTGTGTCAGGCTTTGTTTGAAAGTATCCCAATCCTTTTTTAGTTTTAGATCGGTGTGGTCAATGCCTTTTACCTCCCATGAGCCATCTTCTATGCCGATAACTATTTTACCGCCAAAATAATTTGAGAATGCTACAACAGTTTTTATAATGCCCTTAATTGCTTCATCTTTATTCTGGTGTAATTCGCCTTGAGCTTTAAGGCGTTTGGTATCAGTGAAAAATGATTCCTTAATTTCTAAATCTATGTGTTCTGAATCTAAATTAAGGCGTTCTATAATTTCTAGGACTTCAGGATCATCCGTTTGTTTGATAATATTTTCGCAAAAACTAGGCTTTTTAACTCTTATAAGCCGTATAAAGTCAATGAATAGTTGACGTTTACCTCCTTCACCAATACGTTTCCAATTTTTTATTTCTTCCTTGGTCTTTATCTTATTAACTGCATCAACTATGGGAGTAATATATTCTTGAAATTCATTTTTAACTGTCTTATAGTCATCTATACGTATTGATTCTAAAATGTCATTTTTATGAAGTTCTAAAATAACAGCAGAAAATACTTTTATCAAAGCTCCGAAACCTTGATTAGATCTTAAAAGGTTTAATGTTTTATCTTTTCTATTCCAATGGTCTTTTGCGTTTTCCTGTATTACTTGAAACCAAAGTGAAATGAGTGAAAAAGCTACGCTATCATTTTTGTTTGGAATACGAAGCAAGGACATTGTAGAATCAATATCTTCAACTATTTTCTCGGTCTTTAAAGCGGTACATACTGATTCCAATGTTAGTTTTGGTTGTTTCTTTGAGTAAGACGCGCTGTCATATTTTATCAGACCGTTTAGTGAACTATCATTCTCCTCATTTAGCTTTTTTACAATCAAGGAAATACGTGGCTTAATATTTTCAGCAGGATCCAAGATAGAAGGGTATAAGTCCCATAATAAACTAGGACTTACTTTTGTCTGCTTTTCATTGATATTAATAAATGTTTCAATTTGATCTTCCAAGTCCATTTTATCAAAAGCAACAACGTATATCAGATCCTTTTCAGCTTGTTCTAGTCCGTCATATGCAAACAATCTATGCTGTCCATCTATTACATTTATAGATTGATATTTCCTTGGTAAGGTTAATGTCCCATGTTGGATATCATTTATCGCTTTCCCGTTTGGCTTAAAGTTGTGCTTATCAGATTCTATAGATATAATAATGTTTGTTGGAAATATCCCGCGTTGTTCTTTAATAAACCTTTTAATTGCATTAACTTTTGTTTTTTTGACGAGTCGCTGATAGTTTTGGTTAAGGTCGTCTTCGTAATCAAGCTTTCTATGAGGTACAGTTGAAAGTGGAATTAAAGTAGCAGGATGAATGCCGAATAGAGAAGCATATGTTGTACTGCCGTATTTAGTCCTTATGGTTGGTATTGTTAGATCATCAGAGGTTAAGGATTTTATTTGTTGTCCTTTGCATAAATAAGAAATGAGTTGAAAGTAAGATAATCTTGAATACTGAGACTTTAATTCTAGGAAATAGTCAATGATTGCAGTATTTAAATACACAATTCCTTTCTTGAGTAATTTGTCTCTGTCGATCTCTGAAATGCTTGAATTATTACAGTAAACAAAAACTACATTTTTCAAGGCAGTATCATCATTACCTTGCTCATATTTTCGAATGTCTTCAACTTCAGAAGACCATTGTTTGATCTTTGGAGTATCAACATGTTGAGTGGTGCATTCAACATATACACGAACTTCGTTTGACTCAGCAATTACATCAATTTTTTTAGATATTAAATCAGACTCTTTTTTACCATACTTTACCTCACATTCTCTTCCAATATTAAGCTTATCAAAACCGAGATTGTAAAATAGAAGCCAAGCATCATTTTCAAGTTGCTCGTCCACATTTTTCTCTTCATTCTCTCGGCTTTTTGCTTCTTTTCGAAGTAGTGTCCTAGAATTACTGAAATTGTCTGAAATCTCTATCATATATTTT
>SKID01000011.1 GCA_007116605.1 Tissierellia bacterium | reverse complement strand
TCGGATACGTGTTTTATCCTTTAATAAGCTGAAGTTGAAGCAAAGGATCACGTAATGCGCGAATCGGATGCATCTTTTATCCTTTTAACTCACTAAAGTGAAAGGAAGAAAAGGATCACATAATGCGCGACTCGTCAACAGGAACATTATACCATAATTTAACTTAGTGAGTAACTATATTCGTCGTGCTGATCTCATCAATTGTTGATTTTTGTTTATTATTTGAGTTAAATATGTTACACTATTCCCATATTTTACACGGGAGAGAACTATGAATAATAAAAGAATCATCATACTTGATGGCAATAGCCTATTGTTCAGGGCTTTTTATGCATTGCCTCCTTTAAAAAACAAAAGAGGGGTTTATACTAATGCCCTTTATGGATTTTTGATGATGCTCTATAAGTTAATGGATGATTATCATCCGGATTATATTTGTACCACTTTTGACCCAAAAAAACCAACTTTTAGGCATGAAAAATTCCAAGATTACAAGGCAGGGCGGGCTAAAGCACCTAATGAACTGGTTATGCAGTTTGGACTCATCAGAGAAATCTTAGATGTCCATGGCATTAAACATATTGAAATGGATGGATTTGAAGCAGATGATTTGTCCGGAAGTATTGCCATGCAAGCTAAAAACCAAGGCATGGAAGTTTTTTTAGTCACTAGCGACAAAGATTATTTGCAATTAATCCAAGATAATATCAAAGTGTTGTTAACTAAAAAGGGCGTGACTAATATTCAGGTTATGGATGAAGAAGAAATGTCTAATAGCTATGGAATCACTCCTGAACAATTTATAGACCTTAAAGCGCTGATGGGAGATTCCTCTGATAATATCCCTGGTGTTAAAGGAGTAGGAGAAAAAACTGGGCTAAAACTCATTCAATCTTATGGTAGCTTAGAGGGTGTTTATGATCACATTGAAGAAATTAAAGGTAAACTTCAAGAAAAACTCATCTCTGAGAAACACCAAGCGTATTTAAGTAGAGAGTTAGCCACTATTGTTGTGGATTTACCATTAGATATTAATTGGCAAGACTATATTTACAAAGAGACCAATCATCAAGATTTGCTTGAATTATATAAGGAATATGAGTTTCGTCAGTTTATCAATCGATTGCAAAAAGAGGAAGTGACACAAATATCTTTATTTGATGATAACACTGAGACTACATCCTCTGAAGATTCATCAAAAGATAATGAAGAGCCTCTATTTAATGAAGTTACTTTAGCTGAAGTAATAACCTCCATCTATCAAGATAAAAAAATGGTTTTAAAGTTTCTATATGATGGAGATCGTGCTTTTTACAGTAAACCTATTGCATTAGCTATCACAAGTGATGGGAAGGATTATTATTTCACCCATACTCCTCAAGATGATCTGACAAAAGATCTAATGAATGCATTTAGTGATGCCTCTATTGAAAAATGGAGTCATGACATTAAAGATGACTATATTTTGCTTGGCAAAATGAACTGCTCTCTTAAGGGTATCACTTTTGATACACTAGTTGGTAAATATTTGCTTGAACCTTCTGATGCGACTTATTATATCGAGCGCTTGGCTTTTGAATACTTAGAAAGAGATTTTTCAGGATTAAAAGACTACCTTGGATCAGGCAGAAACAAACGCACACCTACCGACTTGTCTTCAGACGAAATGAAAACCTATCTATTTAACTGTATTCATACTGTATGGAATATTAAAGAACGTATGGAAAAACAAATTATGGAAAGTGATATGGATCACTTATTATACGACATTGAACTCCCATTGATTCATATTATGGCTGAAATGGAGACTGTAGGCTTTAAAATTGATCGTGACGCCTTATTAGAAATTGGTGCTGATATTAAAGAAAAAATACGAGCAGTTGAAAAGCAAATTTATGAACTTTCTGAAGACCATTTTAATTTGAATTCACCTAAACAACTAGGAAAAGTCTTGTTTGAAGATTTACAATTACCCGTTATCAAAAAGACAAAGACAGGATATTCTACAGATATCGAAGTTCCTGAAAAATTAAAAACTTACCACCCGGTTGTCCCTAAACTCATCACTTATAGACAACTTACAAAACTAGACTCAACCTATGTAGAAGGTCTCCTCTCATTGATTGATCCGACTACACATCGCATACACTCTTCTTTCAAACAGACCATAGCTGCTACAGGACGCATTAGCTCTACAGAGCCGAATATGCAAAATATCCCTGTGAAAACCGAAGAAGGTCGTGTCTTGAGAAAAGTGTTTACCAGTGCAGAAAACTTTGTCTTAGTAGATGCTGATTACTCACAGATTGAGTTACGTGTATTGGCGCATCTATCAAATGATAAAAATTTAATAGAAGCATTTAACCATGGTGAAGATATCCATACCAAAACAGCTGCTCAAGTGTTTCATGTCTCACCTGAAGAAGTAACCAGTACCATGAGAAGTCGGGCTAAAGCAGTTAATTTTGGCATTGTCTATGGTATCAGTGATTATGGCTTAAGTCGAGATTTAGATATTCCTAGAAAAGAATCTAAAACTTATATTGAGAATTACTTGAATTATTTTAGTGGCGT
>SKID01000371.1 GCA_007116605.1 Tissierellia bacterium | reverse complement strand
TTATTGAAGCCATTGAAATTGACCCATATACTGTTAAAATTACATTAAATTCTCCAACGGGTACTTTTTTGGCCGAGTTAGCTAGCATGGGATATATCTTTAGTCAAAACCACCATCAATCAGTTGGAGATGACATGAGAAGCCAGCCTATGGGAACAGGTGCGTATATGTACAAAGAAAGAGTACTTGGATCAAGAATTGTCCTAGAAAGATTTGATGATCATTTCAAAGGCAAAGCACCGATAGAAACAGTCGTTTATAGAGTTTTACCAGATGCAAATACTTTAGTGGTGGCATTAGAAGCGGGAGATATTGATTATACTGATGGGATTCCATTAGCAAGTAAATCAATACTTGAAGGAAATAATCGTTTAACTTTAAAGTCTATGCAAGGGATTCGATTAGATTGGGTGGCTATGAATACTGAAAAATCACCTTTTAATGAAGTGAAAGTTAGACAAGCTGTGAACTATGCTCTGAATCGTGAATTTTGGAATGACGTAATTTTTGAAGGAGAAGGCATACCATGGGATGCAATGTATATGCCAGGTATGATTGCTGCACCTGATAACATTCCAAGGTTTGATTATGATATAGAAAAGGCAAAAACTTTACTTGCTGAAGCAGGATACCCTAATGGATTTACTGTTTCTGAACCTATTTTGGCTACAGCGGCTACAGCCCAAGCAGCAGAAATTTTACAAGCTAGTTTAATGGATGTGGGCATTATGACTGAAATTCAAACCCTTGAATTTTCAACATACATCGGTCAGTATCGAGGAGGAGAATTTAGTTTAGCTATCGCAGGATTCTTCTTTATCACACCAGATACAAATTTACCCGCCTCAGTTTACAGAATTGGACAAATTGGTGTTATGAACAATGCAAGATATGTAAATGAAGAAGTAGACTCATTGCTTGCACAAGCTCTACTAGAAAGTGATGTCAATATTCGTAGAGATTTGTATAATCAAGCATATACCATTGCACAAACGGAAGCTCCCTATGCAGCTGCCATTATCCCACCAGCGATTATTGCACATGATGCCCAGTTAGTGGTAGAAAATGCAAATGCAAGAAACATTAGATTATATAATTTTTCGTGGAAGTAAAATATAAATTAATCAGTGATGTTTTATCCGATGATTTACAGTGCTAAGACGCCCACTTCTTAAAGTGGGAAGTAAGGACTATAAGTCCCTAGATAAGGGCTCTAACATTCAGGTGGCGTTATAAACGCCATCTGAATAAAAGAGTCTAGGTGATTGGAAATGGCTAAAAATTCCACTGGTTAGTGTTATAAAGGGATCATCATAGCATATAAAGATGATAGTAAGGAGTAAACAAGTGAGTAGATTTATAGCTAAACGAATTTTAAATATCATACCAATATTATTAGGGGTTTCATTTATTGTGTTTTCAATACTTTCATTAACACCCGGGGATCCTGGTAGTTTAATTTTAGGTCCTAATGCTCAACCTGAAGCCATTAATCAATTAAATGAACAGTTAGGTTTTAATCAACCTTTTTTTATAAGATATTTAAATTATGTAGCAGATGTTATATTTAGATTTGACTTTGGCAATTCATATCGTACGGGTGATCCGGTCATGACTGAAATCATTCAAAAGTTTCCAATTACATTCACTGTGGCTTTTTGGTCAATCATTGTAGCGTCAATTATTGGAGTGACTGCAGGAATATATTCTGCATTAAAACAGTACTCATTATCTGATATTATGACAACAGTAACAGCCATGCTCCTAGCTTCCATACCCAATTTTTGGCTTGGATTAATGTTAATTCTATTTTTTAGCCTTACCCTAAGATGGTTACCTTCTAATGGCATTGATACTTGGAGACACTTCGTTTTACCGACTATAACGATTGCTTTACCAACATCTGCAGGTATAATACGATTAACACGTTCAACCATGTTAGAAACCATAAGACAAGACTATATTCGAACAGCTCGAGCAAAAGGAGCAAAGGAATTAACCGTTGTATTTAAGCATGCACTTAAAAATGCATTGTTACCAGTAATCACATTTATGGGAACAAGCTTAGGGTGGTTGTTAGGTGGTACGGTTATCACAGAAACAATCTATGCACTACCCGGTCTAGGAACCCTATTGCTCACAGCCATTCGATCTAAGGATGTGCCCATGGTGATGGCAGCCACATTATTTATTTCTTTCTTTTATTGTATCGTTATGATTATCGTTGATGTCTTATACGGAGTGGTTGATCCTCGTATTAAAGCAAAATACAAAAGATAAGGAGCAAACTAATGGTAAGTCAAGAAAAAAAGCAAAGTCAGTACCGTGAAGTGTGGAGACGTCTAAAAAAGAATAAAACAGCCATAGCGGGTCTAATCATTATTATAATTATTGTTTTAACTGCAATATTCGCTGAGTGGATTGCGCCCTATGAGCTTGTAACAAGAACGAATGGAAAAGCTAGATTACAAGGACCATCTAGTGATTTTTGGTTTGGAACGGACGCCTTAGGACGGGATATGTTTGCTAGAATTGTTCATGGAGCTAGAGTATCATTATCTATAGGTGTATTTACA
>SKID01000171.1 GCA_007116605.1 Tissierellia bacterium | reverse complement strand
ATGAAATTATGATTACACCTGGGTCTAATGCTGCATTATATTATTGTTTAAAGAGTTTAATCACACCCAATGAGAATGAAGAAATACTCATTCCCGACCCAAGCTATACTTGTAATTTTACGAGTGTTAAATTTTGTGGTGGAATACCTGTATCAGTGCCTTTAAATGAAGACAAGCATTTTGCTTTAGACATTCAAAAATTCCACTATTATTTGACACCTAAGACCAAGGCCGTGTTACTATCTTACCCTAATAACCCTACCTCCACAGTTTTTTCACCGAATCATATTCATCAAATCTGTGATTTTTGTGTTGAAAATGATTTGTTTTTGATTGTGGATTACTCTTTTGAAGACATTGTTTTTGATAATCGTACCCTTGTTTCTTGTGCTTCCCTCCCTGGAATGAAGGAGCGTACGCTATCCATTTACTCTTTGTCTAAAGGAATGGGTTTAAGTGGCTATCGTATTGGCTATATTAACGGACCAAAAAAAATAATTCAAGTACTCAAACAGTATGCCGTCAATATATTAGGTCCTGTAAATACATCTGCTTCTTTTGGCGCCATTGCGGCTCTTGATAATGACGACTTTGTCAATGAATATCGTGAAATTTTTAATCAAAGACGTCATCAATTTTATGATATTATTTCATCGATACCTAAAACCTATTGTGAATTTCCACAATCTGGTTATTTTTTCTGGTTGAATATTGGAGCTTTAGGAGGTTCAAGCTCCATAGTAAAACACCTCAAAAATGATGCCCAGATTATTGTCAATGATGGCATTCATTATGGTAAACATGGCCATAAATACATAAGAATTGTCTATAGCTCTTATTTAGATAATCGTAAAACCCTTGAAGCCATCACAAAACTTCGTCTTTCTTTAATGAAATTGTAACATCAAAAAAACTGCTCTTAAATATCTGTGAGCAGTCTTTTATTATGAATGTTTTTCTGTTAATTTTCTTCTAATTGCTGATTGATTGCAAATTGATTGAGTTTTTTTATGGTTTCAGAATCTAATGTGGTTCGGTAATTCAATCGATTATCGGCAATTTTTTGGTTTTTCCTTCTTATATCTGCTTTTGTGTCATTGACTATGTGATAAAACTCTCTCGCAGATATTCTTAGTCCGCCTCGTGACATAATGAGTTGCTGAAGCATCCCATCTGAACTAGCTACTGATACCTTCTTGGACCTACCTATTTCATTGAGTACTTTTTCTATATAAGCGTCTGCGGTTTCGTTTTCTTTTGTGTAAATTACTTCTACTCCACCTACTTTTTCTTTTTTTAAACTTGTGCCTTTCACTTTATAGGCATCAAATACTATAATCACATGAATATCAACATAATGCTTATATTCTATGAGTATGTCTAACAATGTTTGCCTTGCGCTTTCAATGTTTTCTGATGCTTTGTCAATAAGTTCAGGCCAAGCATTAATAATATTATAGCCATCCACAAATAGATACTCTTTACCGTGTCTCATTCTGACTTCCTCTCTGCCTCAAAATTTCGTAAATTAATATAGAAGCAGCACACGAAGCATTCAAAGAATTGATTCTTCCTATCATAGGAATTTCTATAATACTATCACACTTTTGTCTAGTCAGACGACTAATGCCTTTATCTTCAGAGCCAATCACTAGACCAGTATATTGGGGATATTGTTCCTGATAATAAAACTGATCTCCTTGCATATCTGCACCATAAATCCAATAGCCATTATCTTTTAGTTGGTCAATGGCATCATTAATATTTCTAACTTTCACAATATTGAGATACTCCACCGCACCGGCAGAAGTTTTAGAAACTGTATCATTTACTTGGGCTGCTCTTCTTTCTGGGATCACTAGCCCTAAAACACCCGCGCACTCACAAGTCCTTATAATGGCTCCTAAATTATGATTATCAGTGATGCCATCTAATAAAACCACCGTGGCATTGCTATTATGTTTTCCTATCTGGATGATTTCATCCATAGTAAGGTACTCAAAATCATCGGTGGTAGCAATCCATCCTTGATGTCTTCCTTTATCTGCCAATACATCCAACTCTTGGTTTGAGATTGTTTTAATGTTAATCCCTTTGCTTTTAGATAAATCTAAAATTTCAACGTCTGTTTTATTTAACTTCGGCTTTTTGTCAGTAAAAATTTGATGGATTTTTTTGTCGCTTCGTAACAACTCTATCACTGCATTTTTCCCAATTACCGTTCTCATTTTTCCCTCTCTATTTCAGCGATTATGATATCAAATAATTTCATTAAGCGTTCTTTTTTCCTTAGAAGATACAGATACCCCATGAGTGCTTCAACTCCGGTAGCATACCGATAGTCTGATGTTTTTGCATTTTTGGGGACTGTCATTGACTTTGCGTTACGTCCTCTTTTGATAATTCTTAACTCTTCTTCAGAAAGAATGGGTTCAATTGCTCTAAAACCAATGGCCTGAGATTCTGCTCTAACATATTTAACTGCTAGCAAATGCAAATCATTGGGGGTCATATCATGTTCTTGAATAAGATAGGACCTGACCATTATTTCATATACTGCATCTCCTATATACGCT
>SKID01000349.1 GCA_007116605.1 Tissierellia bacterium | reverse complement strand
TATAATTGCGTTGATGCCTAATCCACTAATCTCAGAATAAGAATGGATTTTGTGTGCATCTATTTCTTTTGCGTATGCCTGTTTCAATGAATTGGCGATGGGATGATTAGAGTAGTATTCTCCATAAGATAGAAACTTTAAAATGTCATTTTCTTCGTAATGATTGAATGCAATCACTTCAATTACCTGAAATATCCCTGTTGTCAATGTTCCCGTCTTATCAAAGACGACTTCATCTGACTCTAGTAAACCTTCCAGAAATTGTCCCCCTTTAACTAGAATCCCTCTTCTAGACGCTCTACCAATACCTCCAAAATAGGCTACAGGTATGGATAAAACTAAAGCACACGGACAAGAAACTACAAGAAAAACTAACCCTCGATAAAACCATACTGAACTAATACTCCCATCCAAAATTAAACCTGGTACTATGGCAATAAATATTGCTAAAAATACTACTATGGGAGTATAAATCTTTGCAAATTTAGTGATGAATTTCTCGGTCTTTGATTTGTTATTAGACGCTTCTTCAACTAGTTTTAACAATCTTGACATTGCTGAATCTTTCTCTTGCTTAGATACTTTAACTTGAATCAACCCAGAAGTATTAATCATGCCAGATAACACTTCATCGCCTGGATTAACTTCTCTTGGCATAGCTTCACCTGTTAATGATGAAGTGTCTATATAGGTTGATCCTTCAATCACAAATCCATCTAATGGCACTTTTTCTCCTGGCTTAATAATGACTATTTGACCAATATCGATAACATTTGGATGAACTTTCATCATACCTTCTTGCGTCAATAAGTTAGCATATTTTGGTTTTAAATCTAACAATTTTTGAATCGACTTTGTTGATTGACTCACTGCCTTATCTTGTAAATATTCACCTATTCGATAAAAAAGCATAACCGCCACAGCCTCAGGATACTCTCCAATAAGAAATGCACCCACAGTCGCAATAGACATTAAAAAATTCTCATCAAACCACTCTTTATTTAAAACATTATGAATAGCCGTGATAATAATTTGCCCCCCTAAAATGATATAAGCAAATAAATACAACCAAAATCCAATAGGATTACTTCTCAATATAAATCCGCTTATAAACAAAGCAACTCCTATACCCAGTAACACATGCTGCAAGGACCTATTTTTTTTATTAACATCATTCTCTTTTTTTTCAGATAAACAAACCTCACTTTGATTACAAGCACAAGTTTTTGCCATTGAGTCAACCTTCTTTCTTATTGATGTAAGATATGTTCTAAGCCTTGATTAATGATTAAATCTACATGTTCATCATCCAAGGCATAATAAATATTTTTGCCATCTCTTCTTGATTTCACTAATCTAGCATTTTTTAGAGTTCTTAATTGATGTGATATGGCTGATTGACTAATAGCAAACAATGAAGCAATATCACACACACACATTTCTTCTAAGCTAATCGCTCGTAGTATTTTTATTCTAGTGCTATCGCCTAATACTTTGAACAAATCAGCTAAGTCATAAACAATCTCTTCTTTTAACATGTTTTGTTTTGCTCTTTGAACCACTTCTTCATGAATACAAAAATCATCGCATGTACTTATATTTTCTTTATCACCAAACATAAAAACTCCTTTCATATGATTAACTGTTCATATGTTCATATATTAACTTTAATTCAACCATTTGTCAACCTATCTACAGAATTTTTGGATTCAGATGGTTTTTGTAGAGCCACTTGAATGTTAGAGACTATTATCCAGGGACGCTACAGTACTTATCACCTACTTTAAGAAGTGGAATCTTCTCACTTTTAGTCATCGAATTAAACACGGTTGTATTTTGGGGTAGTTTGAGAGAATTAAAAAAGCGCGAAAAACTCATCCGCACTTAATTTAGAAAACAATTTGCTCTTTCTCAGTGATAAAACCATTTATGAGATATAAATAAAAGAACTTTTATGAGTTGTTGACAAACATTTTTTAACTAACTTTGATACTTATAACTTCCCCATTTATAAACTAAGAGTAATCCCATTAAAAAAAACAGCCCTGTTCTTAAACTAAAAGATTCAGGAATCAACATCTTAGAGGATCCTAAAATCATTCCCGCAAATAAGTATAATAACCACGATTGGTATTTATTAAACAATAGTTTTAACAATTTAGCAAGAATATAAGCGCCTACGATAGCCCCAATCATAAAACTGAACAAATGGAAAACTTGAAAACTTTTAATGGCATAAAGCATCGCTTCATACATTCCCAAAACAACTAAAATCATGCTACCTGAAATACCTGGTACCATCATCGTTACACTTGATATAAAACCTGCAACGCCTGTTTGCCAATAATGCAAATCATTAAGATGCGCTATTACAGGTGCTCTTGACAGTAAAAATACGCCTACAGCCCCTACAAGAAAAAGACCACTATGGCTTGTCCCATGCTTAGAACTTCTTTTTAATATAAAAGGTATCGACATAATCAAACACCCTAATATCACTGCAACTGTATCATTTCTATGGTATTCAAATAAGTATGATATGACAAAACTTCCAATTATGACACCTAATCCTGTCCCCATAGCCATC
>SKID01000247.1 GCA_007116605.1 Tissierellia bacterium | reverse complement strand
GTATCTCTATGCTTACGGACTTTGCAAAGATCCTGTACTAGCAGAAGATTTGGTCAGCGATACCTTTTATAAGGCATTACTTTCCCTTAATGGCCAGGAAAATCATTTGAAATACTGGATGTTTCGCGTGCTCAAAAATTTATTCATCGATTGTGTTCGGAAAAACAATTGTCACACATCATTAGATAGGACAGTAATTACCACTACCGAAGAGCATAGTCCTTTGAACCAAGTGATTAATACCGAAACACGTCGACAAGTCTATCAAGCCGTGATGGATTTGCCTGATAAATATAAGGAAATCATTCTACTCCACTACTATTGTGATTTTACTATAAATGAGATTCATCAAGCGACTGGTTCTAATGAAAACCAAATTAAGTCTTTGCTTTTTAGAGGCAGAAAGAAATTAAAAGAAACATTGGAGGAAAAACATGGACTTTAAAGAATTATTGGCAAGATATCAAGAAGGCTTGACCAATGAAGAAGAAACCCAATATATTGAAAAAGAGTTAGCTAAACAAGAAGCTATTGAGAACTATTTGGCAGAACAAATAAACATCGACTTCAAAGAAAAGCTAGATTCTTCATCACAAGACGAAACTCAAAAAGTACAAAGGCTGGTATCAAGCAGATTGAGACGATTAGTACTTATCGCCGTTTTAATTGTCGTCTTAATGGCCATTAGCGTGTTTGGTGTTTTATCACCTCTTGTAGACTATTTGTACTACCAGCCTGATGAAGTGACTGTGGGGCAACACTTTCAAGATATAACCTTTGACTTAATGGCCTTCACAGAACTCAATCTACCTGGCTATGCACTAAGAGGCATGGTTGCAACCGAGTCATTAGGTTTTGGAGAGTACCATGTTCATTATGGTCGGCTGAATCTATTTACTCAAGAAACCCATCCAGTGAACATTAAAATCAAAAGAGACTCCCGTTTTGGTACATTCGAAGATTTTTTTGGTTCTAACTACTTTAACTTTGGATTTTTAACAGTTCGAGATCCTCAAACAGAACACTTTAACCATCTAAAAGATCAAAAACAACGGCTGACACATCACTTAGAACAATTACATCCAGTAGCCTATGTTTCTGCTTATGCTACCTTTGAATACGACCTTACCATGAATGAGTTGGAAGATTTAAAGCGTCAATATCCAGATCTAGATTTTGCATGGGTGGGTGTTCGTACACATTCAGATGCAGAACATGTTCCTTTTTTAATCGGATTTAACCCTAACCCTAATGCAGGATCAATGCCTGCCGACAAGCCTTCAATGGAGACTTATCCATTTTTTAGATTAGTGGACTGGATTTCCAGTGAATATATGCGTCCTACAGGGAGTAATGCCAAAGGATACGAGCAACATTACCTTTCTTTATTAAGGTACATGATTGACCGAGAAGAAGCTGTTGCTGTCCTAGACCATTCCCAACATAAGACTCATTTTTACAAAGAGGCACTGACTCACGCTTTAGAAGAAGGCGTGACCACTTATGGCGTATTAGTCTTTGGAAATGCGGAAGATTTATTGCCTTTTATACAAGATCCTTTAATCAAAACATTAGAAATCGATCAAGTGATTGCTTCTAAACGCTACCTCGAATAAATCCTTTGACAGCTTTTATGATATTAGGGATACAAGATCATCTTCGTTGCTTAGTATTGGATCCTTTCTTTTATAAGGATACCGCAGTATCTTCCCTGCTTAGTATTTAGAGAGGATAAAACAACATCTTCTTGGCTACGTATCAAGGATTAAATAGTGTTCTCCCTGCTTAGTATGTAGATCCTTTTCTTTTTAAAATTTAAATGAAGAAAAGAATCACATAATGCGCGAATCGGACACATATTTAATCCTTTGCTTTTATATGGATACCCCAGTATCATCGCTGCTTAGTATTTAGGTCATTTGCAGAGGATAATACAGCATCTTCCCTGCTTAATACTTAGACCCTTTGCCGAGGATAAAACCGTATCCTCGCTGCTTAGTATTTAGGTCATTTGCTGGGGATACAACTGCATCTTCGTTGCTTAGTATTGAATCCTTTGTTATGTCAACTTTTAAAGGAAACAAAGAATCCAATAATGCGCATCTCAGAAGCATGTTGCATCCTTTTTGACTAAAGGAAATGAAGCAAATAACCACATAATGCGCGACTCGGATACGTGTTTTATCCTTTAATAAGCTGAAGTTGAGACAAAGGGTCACATAATGCGCGACTTATCAACAGGACTCTTAGCTCAGATGTCGTATAAACGGCAGCTGACCTTAGAGACCGTTATCCAGGGACTCTACAGGGCTATTCACCCACTTGAACAAGTGGGAAACTTGCACTGTGAGTCATCGGAGATGCATGTTTTATCCTTTTAACTCACTAAAGCGAACGGAAGCAAATAATCACATCATGGGCGACTCATACAAGCAACTTGTTTTGTCCTCTATTAGCATTGATCATAGCGCTACTTCATACATAAAAAAGATCAACTATTTTCCCGAGAAGCGCCTCTTTTGATGCCTTGTTTCCTTTGAGCTTAATAGATGACAAGGCGTCAAATGTGAAGCTACGAGGGAAATATATT
>SKID01000184.1 GCA_007116605.1 Tissierellia bacterium | reverse complement strand
TATTTTTGGCGTCATTTGACCTCGCATTAAAAATTTAAATAGACCCTATGCATTAACCACATTCATTAAATCTTGCATTTTAACGGCTAACTCTGCTTTGTTTTCGTCATTATGTTTTTCTACTGTTTTATTAAAACCAAACAGATGGCCCTTGTAAGCACCTGATTCAACAAAATATGTGAGGTTTTCTAAATGACAACCCCCTCTATTACTTGTAGCATATCCTATTGCCATACTAGTAAAAGCTCTGGGATCATGTAGTGCTACCGACATCCCTTTGACAGATATTGCAAATTCATGAGCTATGCCACCTAGATGTTTTGCTGCAGCATCCACACCATCACTAAAAATCTTTGCAAAACCTTTTCTTTCTGCCATAAGCATTAAAAACTCTAGAATGCCTTTACCATTGCCCCACTTGAGATCAATCCCACCGGTATCTTCTATTGTGATAATCCCCTTCTCAAAACATTCCATGGCCATGGCTAGTGCGTTTCCTGCGCAAATGGTGTCTAATCCCATTCGATTACAGATATCATTAGCAGCTACTAAGTATTCTACATCATCATTTAATAGGTTAGATCCTAGAGAAGCGCATGTCTCATATTCAGGTCCATGACCGATACTTCCAGCATAAGGACCGACACTCACTTTAGCATCTTTACCACATCTAATACCACAGGCAAAACAGGCATGATGAGAAACTGTTATTCCCAAATGTGCCATGTTTTGACCACAAATCTTTTGAGCACCCTCTTCAAAACTTCCTAATGTCCAGTTCTTGATTGGCAAGTCTCCATTTGCCTCAACCCCTTGGACACCTCCCGCTGTTCCAAAATCATGCATCATTTTGGTATATTCTTTTATGGTTGGATTGGCTTCTCTGACCAAAGCTGTTAACATCTCTTTATCTTTTATTTTAGGTATCTGTGTGCCTTTTGCAAGAATACCTTTTAATTTCTTGGATCCTAATACTGCACCTAGACCACCACGACCTGCAGCTCTTGTTTCTTTTCCACCAATCATAATCCCTGCTATGTGGTTTAGATTTTCTCCCGCTGGTCCAATACAAGCCACTTCTCCTTTTATGCCTGTTTCCTCCAGCATTTTTTCAGTGGTTTCATAGACATCTTTTCCCTTTAAATGGGATGCTTCTTTAAAGAGTATATGGTCATCTGTTAGAACAAGATACACGGGGCTTTTAGACTGTCCGACTAGGATAAACCCATCTAAACCACATCTTTTTACTTGCATGCCAAATCTTCCACCAACAGTAGATTCATTCCATATGCCTGTCAGTGGACTTTTTGCAATAAATCCACTTTTAGCTGCAGTGGGTATGGATAATCCAGTTAGTAATCCATTCATGAAAATAATTGGGCTTCTAGGGTCTAACGGGTCTAAATCCAAAGGAAAATCATCCAGAAGCATTTTTGCAGCCAAACCACTTCCTCCCAAAAACTTTCTGATATCAGTTTCTTTCAATTCAATATACGATACTTGTTGATTTTCTAAATTAATTAATGCCACTTTACCCATTATGCCATACATTGTGTTCCCTCCTTCTTGTATCCTCATTAGTTATTATACCTTATTTTCACATTGCTAAAAACCCATAATTCAAACTTTTCTATATGCTTATAATATGATTCACGTGATGTAAAAATCTTCTTAATCATTTAAAAAAACAAGCATTGTTATGCTTTTAGTGTTATAATAGTTTTATGTAATTGATAAGATAACTTTATTGCTAAATTTATCGTGGAAATTTTAGTGTTTACTCTACCAATACCAGTAATCTATCGATGCATTAGATAATCGGTTCTAGGGTATGAAAAAAGCAGTAAGCTATTTTAAATTATAAGATTTAATTTACTTTTTCTGCTTTTTAGTTATAATATTATTATGCAACTAATATCGAATTTATTGGAGGTGAAGAGTAGTGGCATATCGTATTAATGCTGATGATTGCATTGGTTGCGGGGCTTGTGAGGATGTATGTCCAGTAGATTGTATTTCAGAGGTTGATGACTCAAAAAGATTAATCGATGAAAATGCTTGTATTGAGTGTGGTGCATGTGCAGATGTATGTCCAGTGGATTGTATTGACAATTAATCAAAAATAAACTATTAATTTAGGAGGCTTAATGATGGAAAAATGGGAATGCATACCTTGTGGTTATATTTATGATCCTGAAGTTGGTGATGATGACGGTGGAATCGATGCCGGTGTAGCTTTTGAAGATTTGCCAGAGGATTGGGTTTGTCCTCTATGTGGAGCTGGAAAAGAAGATTTCCAAAAAGTTTGATTTATAAATAATAGGAGCTGTCAATCTGACAGCTCCTTTGTATTTAGATTTTTTCTGTAGGTACATAATGTGTATGCAGTAGCTCGTGGGCCTTATCACCATAGGGCTTCCCTAAGAAGTTTTCATATAAATCAAGAACTTCTTGATTTTCATGAGACTTTCTCTTGGTCTTGTTTTTATCTTCTTGATAAATCGCTTCTTGTCGTTTTTGAATAATGTCCATATTACCATGATGGTAAGGCTGACCGCCGCCGCCAATGCAACCACCCGGGCAGGCCATAATTTCAATAGCATG
>SKID01000351.1 GCA_007116605.1 Tissierellia bacterium | reverse complement strand
TGATTACTCGTTAACAAGTGAAGAATATCAAATTCAGTTTTAGTTAAATGAATTTCTTCTCCATTAAGTAAAACTTGATGATTAGCTGTATTAATGACCAAATCATCTACAATAATCATTCCTTCTGAATTTTCTTCCTTTTTATCAAAGATATCTACTCTTCTTATGTTTGCTTTTACTCTTGCCACTAACTCCAAAGGGTTAAAGGGCTTGATCATGTAATCATCTCCTCCGGCAGATAATCCCATAATTTTGTCCATATCCTCAGCCTTAGCCGACAAAAAAAGAATAGGCATTTTCCATTTCTCTCGGATAGCATAACATGTCGTTATTCCATCCATTTCTGGCATCATCATATCTAAGATAATTAAATCTATGGCCTCTTGTTCTAAGATGGATAATGCTTGTTTTCCTCCTTGAGCAAGAAAAGCTTCAAAGTTCTCATTTTGCAAGTAAATACGAATCATGTTTCTAATATCTTGATCGTCATCCACAATCAATATGTTTTTTTTACTCATAACGCCGCCTCCTGACCCTATTTCTCTATTTCCTAATTGACGATGCCTAACAGTACTAAAACATCCACTTTTATCCAGCAAGCTCATGGGGCAATTTTCTAAGTTGAGATTTTAATGTTCAAAGGAAGTTTCAAAAATCATCTTAACCTAAAAAGCTTGTTGATTTAACAAAAGAGACTCTCGTAATAAAGAGCCTCTGTCAAACTATCATCTTTATGCTTCTGAATAAATTCTTTCGAACTCTTTCCCATCCAGTGTTTCTTTATCAAGCAATGCTTCAGCAACTTGATGTAACTTCAAAATGTTTTCTTTTAATAATGCTTCTGCTTTATGATATGCTTTGTCAATAATAGACCTCATTTCGCGATCAATTTGTGCAGCAACTTCTTCCGAATAGTTTCGGCTTTTCGCAAAATCTCTTCCTAGAAATACTTCATCATCATCGCCAGTATAAGACATGGGTCCTAAATTTTCACTCATGCCATAATGAGTAACCATTCCTCTAGCAATTTTTGTCGCTCGTTGAATGTCATTAGAAGCTCCCGTGCTGATATCATCAAGTACTAGTTTTTCAGCAACTCGTCCTCCTAGTAAATGAACAAGCGTCTCTTCCATTTCTGTCTTTGACATATAATATCTTTCCTCTTCAGGTAAAATCATAGTAAAACCACCTGCTCTACCTCTTGGAATAATCGATACCATATGAACTGGATCTGAGTTAGGTAACAATCTAGCTACTAAAGCATGCCCGGCCTCGTGATAAGCCGTTAATCGTTTCTCTTTATCACTAATGACACGACTCTTTTTCTCTGGACCTGCAACAACCTTGGTAATAGATTCTTCAATGATATCCATCGATACACTCTCATGTCCTAACCTAGCTGAAAGTAATGCTGCTTCATTTAAAACATTTTCTAAGTCTGCTGGTGTAAATCCAGGCGTTCTTCTTGCTATCACACTGAAGTCTACATCTTCGGCCATTGGTTTTTTTCTAGCATGTATTTTTAGAACCGCTTCTCTACCTCTAATATCTGGTATTCCAATATGAACTTGTCTGTCAAAACGACCAGGTCTAAGTAAAGCTGGATCTAAAATATCCGGTCTGTTGGTTGCTGCTATCATAATGATGCCTTGATTTTCGCCAAAACCATCCATTTCAACGAGCAATTGGTTCAATGTTTGCTCTCTTTCATCATGGCCACCACCTAAGCCAGCACCCCTTCGACGACCTACCGCATCAATCTCATCTACAAATATAATACAGGGTGAGTTTTTCTTTGCTTGTTCAAACAAGTCTCTGACACGTGATGCACCTACACCAACAAACATTTCCACAAAGTCAGATCCACTAATACTAAAAAATGGTACACCAGCCTCTCCTGCCACAGCCTTTGAAATATAAGTCTTACCTGTTCCTGGAGGTCCAACCATTAATACACCTTTTGGTATTCTGGCTCCTAAAACATTAAATCGTTTAGGGTTTTTTAGGAAATCTACGATTTCACTCAATTCTTCCTTTTCCTCATCTAAACCTGCCACATCTGCAAACCCAATTTTTGTTTCTAAGTTTTCTTTATGTAATTTTGCACGACTCTTACCAAATGACATGACTTTTCCGCCACCGCCACCACCTTGTGACTGATTCATGAAAACAAACCAGAAAATAACAAATAAACCTATCATTGCTAATGTGGGTAACATTTGTATATAGAAAGGCGTAGCAGGAGTTGGTTCTCCTTCCATTTTAATCCTTCCACTGGCCACATTTTCTGCAAGATAACGCTCATATACCGAAAATAGAGCTACATCCGGTACATAAGAGTTAAAAACAGTTCCATCTCTTAAAGTTCCTGTTACTACATTGTTAACAAATTTTATTTCAGCTACATTATTGGATTCTATTTGCACGATTAATTGTGTAAATGTTAGTTCTACACTATCTACCCCCTGATTAGACAACATTGTCACAATCAACAGGATAATTGCAAAAATCACAATATAGATACTAATGCCTTTTGCAAAATTCTTCATTTTGTCCTCCTTTCGGCATAATGCTTCTATCATTAATGAAATACTTTATTTCAAACAC
>SKID01000020.1 GCA_007116605.1 Tissierellia bacterium | reverse complement strand
CGTAAAACCTGTTAGGTATCTTCTGTTCTCTGAAGAAAAAACATAAAAGCCATCCACCGACAACTGTTCCATCTGTTGTCTTAGTTTTTCTAATGGTCTATTCATTTGACGCCCCAATTATTTGACTTCTAATCCAACTGATTCAAGAGCAGGAATATACGATTCTAACCCAAGTTCCTCTAATTTAGCTTTAGTAGGAACCCCAGACTCTACATCCCAACCTCTTTCCTCATAATACTCATCTAACATATCTTTAAGCTCAAGTACAGATCCTGCAGACGGACCACACTCATCAGGCATTGGTTCTTCAAGGAATCTTTTTGATAATGTATCATCTTCTTTTCTAATGCCGCATAACATATTGTAAATTCTTTCAACATTAATAACTCTTTCTCCAGATTTTTTAATGTCTTCTGCTGTCATTTCAAAACCTGTTAAAGCGTTATATATTTTTGCTATCTCAGCAAATTCAAGAATGTCCATAGAAACCATGGTGTTTTTACATAAATTTAGTGAATCAGCCATAACACATAAGGCTTCATAGTGCTTAACTACTTTGCCTTTTGCAACAGGTGACAATCTGTTAGCAGCTTCAGCAACACCAAATTTCTCTATACCTCTTTCAGGATCACCGAGTGTCTCAAAGAATGGGTCTGAACGCACATGATCAGCACCTCGACTAGCTACTGCTTTACCTAAACCATAGGCTTTCAGTCCACGAGGCTCGCCTAAGAAAACATCTAAACCTTTCCCATGCATAGCATAAGGTTCTGTCTCTTTTCCTAAGCGCTTGACACTTTCTAATATACCATCAGCTAACACTGCCCCAAATTTCTCTTTATTACCTATTTGATGCACTAGCTCGATAACTGCATCCATATTTCCCCAAGTCAGGTCTAGTCCTTGTGTGGTTTCCATATCAATTAAGCCTCTGTCATAACATTCCATAGCAAAAGAAATGGCACTAGATGCTGAAATCGTATCAATCCCATATTCAGTACATAAATCGATACATTTTAAAGCCGCCTCTAAATCTCCATTTAAAATTCTAGACGTAAAACCTGCTAAAGATTCAAACTCAGGTCCTTCACCATGTAATCCTTTGAATTTTCCTTCCTTGATTACAAAATACCGATTGCAAGGTACTGCACAACCAAAGCACCCTTTGTTTTTCACATTGAATTCTAAAGCTAATCTTTCACCGCTCACTTGCTCAGCAAACTCAAATACTCCTGTTTGATTATTTTTGGTATTCAATTGTCCGGTTGCATTTAATGAATGTACTAAATGGGTTGTCCCAAGCATCACTCGCATTTCGAACTCATTATGATCATGTACATTATTGATTAACTCTTTCATCAATCCATCATAAGTGTCAAAATCGAATGGCTGGATTGCTGATTTGCCTCTAACCACTACTGCTTTCACATTTTTAGAAGCCATAACCGTTCCCATACCAGTACGACCATTAGCTCTAACGATATTAGAAAATAAGCCTGCATACTTAACTCCATTATCCGCGCCAATTCCAGTACACAGCACTTGTGCATTTAAGTCATCTAACTCTTGTCTTATAACGGTATGGACTGTCTTAGGATCTTTCTTCCATAAATGTGTAGCGTCTTTGAAAAACACCTGATTGTTTTCAATGTATACATAAACAATATCAGAAGACTTACCTTCTAATATTAACTGATCATAGCCTGCATATTTCAGCTCTGTTCCCCAATGTCCTCCTGCATTCGAATCTCCTAATATCCCTGTTAAAGGCGATTTCGCAGAAGCATTAAATCTTTGTCCTGGCATATTTGTACCAGATGCTGGTGAGGTACCTAATATCAGCTTGTTTTCTGGTCCTAGGGGATCACATTTTGGATCAACTTCTTCTAAAAGTCGAATCATATTAAATCCTCTTGCACCAATGTAGTTTGTTTTCCATTCTTCTGGTAATGTCTCAATACGATAAGTTTTATCTGTTAAATTGATTCTTAGTACTCTATTAGTATATGCTCCGTAGGTTTTCATTACTCACACTCCTATTTGATCTTCCACTTTTTCATCACGTTTTGTGAATGTTTTTCAGCGGTAGCGATTCTTTTTTTTTCTTCTATTTTAGCCATATCTGTTGCTTCTAAAGCATCCACAGGGCATACCGCAACACACTCAGGGTTACCTTCGCATAGGTCACAAATCATTGAAATACCTCGGTCATCTAATGCTGCTGCTGAAAAAGGACATGACTCCACACACACACCACAACCAATACACTTTTCTTCATGTAATAATGTCGCCATTGTTTCAGGATCTTTATATAAAGCATCTACAGGACAATTTGTAACACAAGGTGCTATGACACATTGCTTACATGCTACGGGTATATCTGTGCCTTTTTCTTCAAATTTAACAATTCTAATCCTAGACAATTCTGGACTGTATTTTTTATAATGTTTCGCTGAACACGCCATCTCACAAGCTCTACAGCCTGTACACTTTTCAAAATGAACTTTTAATCTCAAATCTACCTCCCATAATTTCGCCTTACTTAATCATCCACCTTTAAATGGATAGTAAAAAGTAATTGTATTTTTCTCCCCTAATGAAGTTTTCATT
>SKID01000215.1 GCA_007116605.1 Tissierellia bacterium | reverse complement strand
CACTAAAGAGAAATCGTTTTCTCTTAAGCTAAAATCATTTAAAATCCCCTTGGGAATGTCTTTAAGCTCAATCACCGACGAAGAACTCATCACAACCATTCTTTCAATGAAATTTTTTAGTTCTCTAACATTGCCAGGCCAATCATAATTTAACATAATATCAAAGACATTTTTAGAGAAATATTTGTTCTTATTGTATTTTCGACAATAATCTTTTAAGAAATGAATGGCTAAAGGAATAATATCGTAAGGTCTTTCTTTTAAGGGTGGAATCTTAATGGGTACCACGTTTAATCTAAAAAACAAATCTTGTCGAAACTCTCTTCTTTTGACCATGCCTTCTAAATCAGCATTTGTCGCTGTGATTAATCTAAAATCTGAGTGGATTTCTTTCACAGACCCGATCTTTTTTATCATTTTAGTCTCTAACACCCTTAGTAACTTACCTTGTAACAACAAGGGCAATGAGTCAATTTCATCCAAAAACAATGTCCCATTATGAGCCGATTCTATTAATCCTACTTTTCCTGTATCAAGAGCTCCAGTAAAAGAGCCTCTTTCGTAGCCAAAAAGTTCCGCTTCTAGCAGTGTTTCTGGCAAAGAAGCACAGTTGACTTTGATTAAGTTTTTTTCTGAACGTGGACTGAGACTATGAATATAATTAGCGATTACTTCTTTCCCTGTCCCCGAATCACCTAGTATCAAAATAGAAGTGTCATAAGATGCTAGTTTTGCAACAGATTCTAATAATCGCTTCATATCAGAACTTTCTGCAATAATATTATTATAGGCCATCTCAGAAATATCTTCATCTTTTCGATTAAAGACGGTTACTTCATTCTTCATCATGGCTTCTCGATATTTTTCATTAATATCATTCACATTTTTAAGCACACCAATTAAATATTTGATTTCACCATCTCCATCAAAGATAGGTGTTTGAGTAATCATCATCTTGTTAATAATATGGTTTTTTTTACGCACATGTTGACAAGCCACAATCTTTTGTTTAGTTTTTAAAACCGTTTTAGTCACCGAACGATCAATCGTACCTTGTTTTTCCAATTCCAAGGCATTAAAAGCTAATATCTCAATCTTTGAAAATCCTGTAAGCTCGACCAATGCCTTATTGGTAAAGATAAAATCACCTTGATTATTAAGAATATAAACAGGATCGTCCATAGAATCTAGAACATCTTCCATTAAAATATCCATTCAGCACCTCCACATATTCTCATTATATCATAGCTGTTTCTTTATAAAAATGCAATTATTGTTAATGATTAAACAATTATATCCCTAAACTCCCTGCTAGAAAAATTTAGACCCTTTGCGGAGGATAAAACCGTATCCTTGCTGCTTAGTATTTAGAGAGGATAAAACAGCATCTTCCCTACTTAATACTTAGACCCTTTGCTTTTTTAAAGATTTTAATGAAGCAAAGGATCACGTAATGCGCGACTCAGATGCATGTTTTACCCTGTTAACTCACTAAAGCAAAAGGAGACAAATGACCACAAAATACGCGACTCGGATACGTGTTTTATCCTTTTATTCACTGAGTCAAAATGAACAATAATGCGCGAATCATCAACAGGACTCAGTTGCTGATCATGTCTGGCAAGGATCCAATAAATCATCATCTTGCTTTGAAGTTGAGAAACCTGATGTCTTTTAATGTTTTTTTAGTGTGATTTTGTTATAATACCATTAGGTGCTGTTTAATGTTTCTTCAACGAAAATTATCCATCAACCACATCAAATACAAACACCCAGTACCACTTCAAATATAAAGCTACTCATCAACCAATTACTAAAAGGAGGATTGTGCCATTCTAAATGTTTTACAATGTGCTTTAGAATGATGCAAAATTGTATGAAAACTAAATCTATCTCTAAAGTCATGGTTCAAAAAAATAATCTCATTATTTTACTCATCACTACCCTGGTGTTTCTTGCTTTTATGATCTGGGTTTTGCCTGCCGTTTCAGAAACAACAAGAGAAATCACAGGTACAACCCTATCACCAGACACCTCTTTTTTCTACACAGCAGAGACTTTATATCAAATCGCCTCAGAATATGGTCCTGAAGGACGTAGCTATTATATTCGCAGCCGATTTACTTTTGATGTCATTTGGCCTATTGTCTACGGCGCTTTCCTCATATCCGCTATTTCTATGCTATTTAAAAAACCCATCCGGGGTAAAGACTATCATTTTCTTAATTTGCTACCTGTTTTTGGCATAATCTTTGATTTTTTAGAAAATATAGGAGCCTCTTTTGTCATGTTTCGTTATCCAGAAATGACAATAATTGCTAATTGGACTCCCTATTTTACCCTTATCAAGTGGATTTTTATTTACGCTTCTTTTGCTTGTCTTCTCATTGGTCTTTTACTCAAGCTGGCGCCCAATTTTTCTAGACAGTAGTTCGCGCTACCCATTTGTTTTTATAGATCAATATTTTTCCCTCCTAGCTTCGCTTTTGACGCCTTGTATGGTTTCTTTACTAGGATAAAACAGGTTCTCGTTGCTTCGTATCAAGGATAAAATCCCATCTATAAGAAACAAAGGATTAAATCCGTATCAGAGTCGCGCATTATGTGACCCTTT
>SKID01000232.1 GCA_007116605.1 Tissierellia bacterium | reverse complement strand
TGGATTCGCTTTTGGACGAAGTATATACATCATTAACATATTCACCATCAATAAACTTACTGTTACCATAAGTAATATTTGATGAAGTTTAAGATTTGATTTTACATGATGCATATCTTTCGCTACACCATTAAATTGATTTCTTATTTCGTTCATTTCCATATTTAAATTTTGTGTTGGTTTGTTCTGGGTTAATGATGCAGGGATGAATTCCTCCTCTTTTTCTTTTGGAAATTCAAACTCATTTGGAGGGCAAATTAATTTTATGTCTTTATGGTTTTCAGATGTAAAAATAATTGCTGAAATATCATCTTCTTCAAGTTCTTTTGTTTCCCATTTCTTCAAGCAAAAATCAAGTAAGTTTTCAAATGTATGGATTCTCAAAAGGTCTTTAATTGTGTCAGGTTTCTTTAATATAAGACGACTTAATGCATCTGTAGCTAAAATAATTGTGTCACTTTGGCTATACGATAACGATGTTTTTTTGAAAAACGATTCATCAATTCCATTTTGAAGTAGTGCTTCTGTATTGATAAAGGAATTATTGGCATCAAGACTGTTAATGTCTGAAAATGGAAATGTTCTAATTTTATTTTCGGAGTTTAAAAGAAATAAGTTTGTGTCGCCACATGAAATCACTTCAATATTGCTACTTTCTTTAATTCTTATCCCTATAAAGGTGGCAGTACCACCTTTATTCTGTTTAGCTCTTTCTAAAGATGCTTTTGCTGGATTTGAACTAAATTCAAACTTTGCATTTTTATAGGCGGAGACGGATTCTTTAAATTGTGATATTAAAGTTTGTGGCGAAAAATTCGGTTTATTAACGAACTCTTTCGTGATGATTTCAGCCCACAATTCTGAATTGAAACTTTGCGTTGTTCCGTCAGCTAATGCAAATACATTATTCTCTGAACTTATAGCATACTTGTCTTGAATATGTTTATATTCATAGGACGCTCTTTTATGCAATTGTATAACAGTGATACTCATTATTGTGGTGTTCCAATGTTTAAAAAGTTTATTAAATCAGATGCGTTACCGTTGAATACATAACCTTTAGCACCGTTATTAATGCGATATCCTTTTTGTAGTGCTATCCTTATCATGTTTTCGTCAAGTGGTGTGGAAATGTCAAAAAGTAATTTTCCAAATCTATCTATTGAAGGTGTTTCATTGGGGAATAAACTTTTGTCACCTGCCTTAGAAGAAATATGAATGTTAAGAATACTTACGCTACCGTAATTTGTTCTCAACTGCTTTATTTGTTGTGTTTCGTTGATAAGAGGAGTAAAACTACTTCCTGCATCAGTTGCCTCACCATCTGTAATGTTTATTATTATTGGTGGATGGCAATCTCTATGATTTCCCCAATTTATCCAATCATTGCATAATCTTTTTGCATTTTCAAATGCCTTGGTCATTGGTGTATTCTGCTCGGCATAAGGTTTAATCCAAATTGGTTTATCGTTTTGCTGTCCTAATGGGTATTCAAATATATTTTTAATTGAAACAACCCATTTCCCTGCTAATTGTCCTTCCCAACCTGACTGAGCTGAGTTTTTCTCTTTACCATATCCTATTATAGCAATTTCAAACCTGTTTTTAAGTTCTCCACCACTGCCAATACATCTTAAACCAACTTCATAAATAATGTCGTTAATTGCCTCTGCAACTTCAAATGCTTTGCTGTGTGAAGCATTCCCAAATTGTTCACTCATTGAATAACTTTGATCAATAAGATAAACGATTAAGCAAGGGTTTGTACTGCTTATTGTTAGATTTCTAATGTCGTGCATATCTTGTGTTTAATTAATTATATAAATCTCCGTCCTTATATCCGTCTCTTTGAGTTTCCTGTCCTGTTTGATTACAGTTAGTAGTAGGATTATTATGTCCACCACTATAACCACCTTGATAACCCGAACCTGTGTTTATTTGAGGGTTAGAATTTCCTTGAGTCGGATTATTGGTGCCTCCTTGGTAAGTTTGACCTCCCATAATTTGAATCCCTTTTGGATTTTCACCATATTGGTTTGAACCTGGCTGTCCATCTTGAAAAATTAGCCAAAATACATAAAATGGAATGAGTTGCCACCAACCATTGTTTCCAACATCATGGCATCTTTTTGCTCCTTGTGCCCACAAAAACCAAAGTAATGGAATGTATGCTATCATAAGAAATGCAGCGTCACCACGGCTTTCTTCTACGATTACATTAATAATTCCTGCTGCAACAGCATAAATAATAAAACTTAGACCGTATTCAGTTCTTCTGATACGTCCGTCAAATGAAAATGGATTTTTGAACATGTTAATAGTTTTTAATTGTTTATGATTAGAATTTAAAATTGATTACTGGTGCGTTGGGGCAAAAGCAAATGTGCTGCATTGGGTCTGCTTTGTGCAGTGGGATGCAGCTCTTTTGATTTTGCTGAAGCGTTGGCTTTCTGATGTTTAATTTTTTCTTTCATTGTCGTTTCTGTCTTTTTAGGGTGAGGCATAACGGTTACGTATATGAAACGTTTGGCATTTCGAAGCACTTTCCTGTCAAGTTACAAGTACTTTTGATACGGGCTGAAATGCTCGATAACCCACTGACTGCCAAATGTTTTATAT